>NZ_VPCG01000032.1:0-32729 GCF_013418355.1 Acinetobacter sp. YH12151
CAAGAACGGACTGATCGCTATAAGTCGGAACTGACCGACTCAGGCTCTAGTTACACGTTTGGCAACAAGACATTAACAGAGTGCGAATTAGTCCTTGACTATGTTTGACTACATTTTAAGGAACAGATACTCACTGATATTCATGCTTTTCCCTCAGCTGTTGTTATTTTTCTGCATAAAAAAAGAGGACTTATTCCTCTTCCTGCAGATGAATCAGATGCTGACTAATGCCATCCGCCCGCAGAAAAGCCAGATCATAACTGGCAGTGGCCAAAGTCAGAATCCGGCGCTCAAACTCATCCCAGAGTGGACGTACCTGCTTATAATGAATCCCCAAACCACTATCATCGGTAAAATGCCGATTTTTTTCACAGAGCTTTAAAGCATGATACAGCTTACGTCCTTTGGAGGCATCGTCACGTAAACGTACCCGTTTTGACAGCACAAAGGCTTGAACCTTGACGATATCTGCATGTGGCAACAACGGCACTAAAATCTGATCCAGCTGTGCATCCAGACGCCGCCATACGGCATGATGTTGATCAGCGCCATAAGTGTTCCAGTGAATCACCTCATGATTGAAACGGCGGCAACCACGACATACCGCATCACCAAATACGGTCGAGCAACGCCCAGCACACGGGGTTAAAGACGCAATACGACGATCTGAACTCAAAACACACTCCAAAGATACTACAACTTCCAGTACCTGCATCACTGCATAAAACTTTACAAAATTCCGGGTCGGGCATGACTATACACGCTCTCCCCCATGAATTGAAGCCTGTTAAAAGGCAAGTGTTTTACTCGCTTATTCACTCGAATCACGCTAAAATATGCGCCTTTAAATTATCATGCTACGTTGGAGTATTCCATGAACGCTACTGTAGAACAGCTTGCACCTGTAGAACAGCAAGCGACCTCAGGTTGGGTTGTTGCCGCACTTTATCAATTCAAAGAAGTTCAAGATCCTGCCGATCTTCAACAACGTCTTTTAGACTTGGTAAAAACAATCAACCTTTGTGGAACACTCATTGTAGCGGGTGAAGGGATTAACGGTACGGTTGCAGGTGACCGTGCATCGATTGATCAAATTCACCAGTTCCTTCTCAATGAAGGCTTTGTTGAGATGGAATATAAAGAGTCAGACAGCTCTGACAAGCCATTTCGTAAAATGAAAATTAAATTAAAAAAAGAAATCGTGACTTTAGGGGTAGAAGTGAAACCACGTGATCTGGTCGGTCACTATCTTGATCCTCAGGAATGGAATGAACTGATTGCGCGTGATGACGTGATTCTGGTTGATACCCGTAACGATTACGAATACAAAGCAGGAACGTTCAAAGGCGCGATTGACCCGAAAACTGAAAGCTTCCGTGAATTCCCTGAATATGTGAAAAATAATCTGGAACAGCACAAAGACAAGAAAATTGCCATGTTCTGTACCGGTGGTATTCGCTGTGAAAAATCAACCTCTCTGCTTCTGCAAGAAGGTTTTACAGAGGTGTATCACCTGAAAGGCGGTATTTTAAAATACCTGGAAGAAACTCCGGCTGAAGAAAGTATGTGGGAAGGCGAATGCTTCGTATTTGATGGCCGTACAGCAGTAACACACGGTGTCGAAGAAGGTCAAAACACCAAATGCCATGCCTGTGGCTGGCCTTTGCTTCCTGAAGAAGTGGCGCTGCCAAGTTATGAACATGGTGTCTCTTGCGTGTACTGCATTGACAAGACCACAGAGAAACAAAAAGACGGTTTCCGTATGCGTCAGTCCCAAATTCTGGCAGCAAAACGTAAACGTCTCTAAGCTAGCCGCTTTGTAAGAAAATATATAAAAACCCTCTTCGGAGGGTTTTTTATTTACATAAAAATTACAACAGTAATAAAACTCTCACCAATTCATTACCAAGAACCTTATTTTTTTCCAAGCAAGATTGCTAGTCTATTGAAAAGTCTATCTTAAGCCAAGTCTTTCATTATTAACTTAAATTTTAAAATGAAAAGGAATATAACATGACCAGTTCACTTGCTCGAGATCCAGATAATCTGGTTCAGTTTCAACCCAAAGAGAATATAAAACAACAACGACTTCATCAGGTTAATGACGAGCTTGAGAGCCAGTCACATGTGTTTGTGGTCATCTTGGGAACTGTGATTGGCGCGATTTTAGCGCTGTTTATTGGTTATCATCTTAATACCAGTGTCATTCATTTTATGCTGCTGAGTGTTTTACCTGTCTGTTTGGCCTATGGCTTACGCAAAGTCTATATTTATACGCTGACACATAGCTGATTCTGCCTGCTCATTTATATTCCAAGACTTTACCGCATAAAAAATACTGCTTAGGATACAGGCAGTATTTTTTATTTTGACCATCTTATGAATTTAACTGAATGGATTATTTCCGTCATGGAACAACTGGGCTACTGGGGTATTGCCCTGCTCATGTTTCTGGATAATGTCTTCCCACCCATCCCTTCCGAAATCATTATGCCTTCTGCGGGCTATTCGGCCTCTCAGGGTGAGTTAATACTGGTCGGGGTGATCATGGCCGGTTGCATTGGCTCATTACTAGCAGCAGCCTTGCTGTACTGGGTGGGTTATAAATTCAATCACGATTCCATTTTCAAGTTTGTCGACCGTTATGGCAAATATCTGTTTATCAAATCCAATGATGTGAAAAAATCACTGAGCTGGTTTGAACATTATGGACATCGGATTGTGTTTTTTGGCCGTATGGTTCCTGCCGTCCGCTCACTGATCAGCATTCCTGCCGGCATGAGCCGTATGCCCTTCTGGAAATTCATGTTCTATAGCACACTCGGAACCATCATCTGGACCACGTTTTTGGCCTGTGTCGGATTTTACTTTGGTGAAAACCAAGAGTTGATGCAGCAAATTTTCAGTAAAGTCAGTTATGTGATTATTGCGATTGTTATAGTCATTATTGCCTGGGTTATCTACCGTAGACAGCAGCGTAAAAATCGTCCATCCTGAATAGACCTCAGCATGAAGGAGGCTAAAACGATGTCGCACTATCTTAAATATTTTGCTACCGTTTATCTTAGCTTGGTTCTATTCGTGGGCGTACTCATTTATGTATTCAATCTGGGCGCGATTATCCTGATCCCGGCCCTGATCGCGTCAGCCTTTCTCAGTGCCCGATACTTTGTGAAGAGAGAACAACATTTACCCAGCAAGGAAGAGAAAAGCAAACTGGTATGGGGTTCTACCATCATTGCGATTACATTTGGGTTTATTTTTATATTTGTTGTGATCTGGATGCATCCACAGACTGAAGCCATCTTCAACAACATGGCTTATACCGGAAGGGGCCCGAATTCATTTCTGATGGCCGCTGTGATTGCGGTGCATGGTTTGATCTTTCATATTGCCTATAATAGCTATGCCCGCTACAGTCTGAGCAAACGGGTCGGTATTGAAAGAAAGTAAAATCCCTTCGATGCTTTGATAAAAGTCCAAAGCTAAAGAAAGCACCGTGCGGTGCTTTTTTTATGAATTATTCTGGAGTGTGATACATCAGATACAATTCATTTAAGTTGTCTGGAATTTCTTCTGCAAGTTCGTCCATTAACTGGCCATTGCGACGGAAAGTTTCCATTTGCGGATCTTCATCATCAATGCCGCTGAAGACCATGATTGGCAGAGTTAAATCTACCAGTTGCTCTTCAAATTCTTCAGTAAACCAAGCTTCTTCGTTAAGGAACATGGCATCGACAAAGCCCACACTCCAGTCACCCAAGCTTGATTCGGTGTCTGCTTCTTCAATTTCAAATGGGAATGTAATCCCTTCTTCATTGGCTAAGCTTTGACGGATAGACTCTAACCATGCTTGTACCTGAGTGATGATTTCTGCAGGCACTTTCTTTTGATTGCTATCAAAAAGCTCGTCTAACCATTTGTCGAATTTTGGGCCTACTGCAATAGCACATAAGAAACCATGGGTTGCTGCGAAATCTAGACCATGTTCATTTTGGTCACCATCTAGATATTCACTCAACAGGTCTAAATCTAAAGCACTCATCTAACATCCAAACTTAAAAAACCGAAAGGTTTAGCATAGCATTTATTCAGGCCATGCTAAATCCGAATTCGTTAATCTTCGTCATCAAAATCGTCATCATCGTCGAAGTCATAGTCAAAATCTTTGAGTTCGCGTTCCAAGCGACGTTGTGAAAGTAAATCATCAATCAGACGACGTTTTTCCAACGACTCTTTAGCGCTCAGCTTGCTGGAAGCTTCATCGAAATTAACATCATCCTCACCGAAGCTATCATCTAGTTCAAAATCTGTAGAAGACACTAAAACTTCCTCATAGTGAAAAATGTAAATGGTTTTAGCGCTATTTATCTTGCCTAAAACCACAAGTCAAGTTTTATTTAAATTTTCGTATTTTAAAGTTGTAAATAGGGCTTTTTTTTAAGGACATTGTGTGACATGATATAATCCACCCTGCGTCCTTATGTTTTTTGACTACACATTTTTTGGTCAAATACACAGATGCCGGGGTTGGACTTGAAAATAACAAATTCATCCCCATCTTAAATTACTGAATTTCATTTTAAATATTTTATCAGACAGCTTGAACGCTGAATACTCTGATGAAATACGTAGGCTATTCACTAAATTTAATGAGCTTAAATCGTGCATAAGTTGTACGGTTTTTCCTGTCACAGATTCAACGAAGAGTAAGCAAAAGATGAGCGATATGACTTCCCCTACTTCACAAGTAGCGGCTCTGATTAGCCGAGGCAAAGAACAAGGTTACTTAACCTTCGCTGAGGTTAACGATCATCTGCCGGACTCCATCACAGAAAGCGAGCAGATTGAAGATATCATTCAGATGCTGAATGACGTGGGTATTCCTGTACATGATCGCGCGCCTGAATCTGATGATACGATGTTCGAAGATACTACAGAAGCTGCCGATGAAGTTGCAGAAGAAGAAGCTGCAGCCGTATTGGCCTCTGTAGAAAATGAGCCAGGTCGTACAACTGACCCTGTGCGTATGTATATGCGTGAAATGGGTACCGTTGAGCTTTTAACCCGTGAAGGCGAAATTAGCATTGCAAAGCGCATCGAAGAAGGTATTCGTGATGTTTTGCACTCGATTGCTTACTGGCCCAATGCGGTAGAAGTTGTACTCCAAGAATATAAAGATTATGAAGCGGGCGAACGCCGTCTTGCTGACCTGTTATCGGGTTATTTAGATCCTGAATCAGACGAAGAAATTCCTGAAGTACTCGAAGAAGAAGTCGAGATCGCTGAAGACAAGACTGATTCGAAAAAATCGACCAAAGATGTAAAACTGGACGATGATGAAGAGGAAGAAGCTGAAACTGAAGATGATTCAGAAGCTGATTCTGGTCCAGATCCTGAAATTGCCAAAGCACGCTTCACTGAACTTGAAAATGCATGGTTGAATACCAAAACAGCCATCGAAAAACATGGTCGTGACAGCGAAGAATCTGAAGCTGCGCTGGAAGCACTGGCGACCGTATTCATGATGTTCAAATTCACGCCGCGTCTATTCGATATCATTTCAGAAATGATTCGTGGTACGCATGACCAGATCCGTGGTGCAGAACGTGAAGTGATGCGTTATGCCGTGCGCCGTGGTCGTATGGATCGTACCCAGTTCCGTACTTCTTTCCCGGGACAGGAATCGAATCCAGCCTGGTTAGATGAACAGATCGCGAAAACACCTGCAGACCAGAAAGCCTATCTGGAAAAAGTACGTCCCGATGTATTGGCCTTCCAGCAAAAGATTGCCGATATTGAAAAAGAGTTGGGTCTTGATGTTAAAGGCATTAAAGACATTGCCAAACGCATGGCCGTTGGTGAAGCCAAGGCACGTCGCGCCAAGAAAGAAATGGTCGAAGCCAACTTGCGTCTGGTGATTTCAATTGCGAAAAAATACACTAACCGCGGCTTGCAGTTCCTGGATCTGATTCAGGAAGGTAACATTGGCTTGATGAAAGCGGTGGACAAGTTTGAATATCGTCGTGGTTATAAATTCTCGACTTATGCAACCTGGTGGATTCGTCAGGCGATCACCCGTTCAATCGCCGATCAGGCACGTACCATTCGTATTCCGGTGCACATGATCGAGACCATCAACAAGATCAACCGTGTATCGCGTCAGCTTCTTCAAGAAATGGGGCGTGAACCGACACCTGAAGAGTTGGGCGAACGTCTGGAAATGGACGAAGTCAAAGTACGTAAAGTACTAAAAATCGCCAAAGAACCGATTTCGATGGAAACACCGATCGGTGATGATGAAGATTCGCATCTGGGTGACTTCATTGAAGACAGCAACATCACGTCACCAATTGATGCTGCGACTTCAGAAGGCCTGAAAGAAGCGACACGCGAAGTTCTGGAAAACCTGACTGAACGTGAAGCCAAAGTCCTGAAAATGCGTTTTGGTATCGACATGCCGACCGACCACACCTTGGAAGAAGTGGGCAAACAATTTGATGTGACACGTGAACGTATTCGTCAGATTGAAGCGAAAGCACTACGTAAACTTCGCCATCCATCGCGTTCAGAACACTTACGTTCATTCCTTGAGAATGATTAAGATTTGATGCTTATTCTGGAAACTTGAAATTTAATCATCAGTCTCCACTTAAGTAGCCAAGACAGACCCAAACGCCTGCATGATTGCAGGCGTTTCAAATCAGGGGGACTACCATGTTAGACCGTACACCATCTCGTGAACTTCAAGAACATCTTTGGGTTTTCCCTATGGATTATCCGATTAAACTGATTGGCCTTGCTGGCATTGAACTGCGTCAGGCCGTAAATGATATCTTTGTAAAACATTTTCCTGAGTTTGATGGCAGTGAAATGACCATCACACCGTCGCGTACTGGCAAATATCATTCCATTACCGCACAACTGCGCTTTTTGGAACTGGAGCAGGTGCATGCAGTATATGCAGATTTGGCCGCCTGTCCGCTGATTAAAACCGCACTGTAATCAAAAATACAAAAGACACGCTTTCGGGCGTGTTTTTTATGCCTGTACAATGACTGAGCTAGCGCTTAAATATTGTAGGTCTCGCCCCTATTTCATGCCGAAATCATTATAATTATGATCAGTTTTTTATAATTACCAAGGACACTTCCTGTGACTGATGTGCTGCAAAAGCCCGAGCTGATCATTCGTCAATATCACGACCTCACACCTTATGAAGATCGTTTTCTGGAAATGAAAACTTTTACGGAAAACCGTGATGAACATAGCCCGGATCAGCTGTGGATTCTGCAACATCAGGATGTATTGACTCAAGGTCAGGCCGGTAAGCCAGAACATATTCTGATACCGAGCAATATCCCGGTAATTCAAACCGATCGTGGTGGTCAAGTGACCTGGCACGGCCCGGGCCAGCTGGTGGCTTACTTCATGTTTGACCTGAATCGCCTGGGCTGGAATGTGCGTACACTGGTGTCCTATGCTGAAAACCTGATGATCGATCTGCTGAAAAAATACGGCATCGATGCTTATGCCAAACCCGATGCACCGGGGGTCTATGTGGCTGAACGAAAAATTGGTTCACTGGGTTTTAAAATTCGTAAAGGCCGTAGCTATCATGGTCTTTCCTTAAATCTGGATTGTGACCTGAGCGGATTTAATACCATCAACCCTTGTGGTTATGCGGGACTGGAAATGGTTCGCATGAGCGACCTACTGGAACAACCGCCACAATTCAACCAGTTATGTCGTGAAATTATTGAAACTTTGCGCCACAGCGGTTACTTTAATCAAGTCACTGTCGAGCAAAGATAAAGCCTTTGCATTTCACCCCCAAATAAATTAGAGTATTTACTCTAAACCAATAATATTGAGATAGGGATCATCACGTGATTGCAACTAAATCCGTAAAACCCGCTTTGCAGCTTGCCTATGTCAAACTCATGATGGATGTGATTGGCCGCGGTCTGGTCATGGCAAGCCAGGTGGATGAAGAAATCAAACAGGAAGTTGCCCAATTTCCAGTCCATTTCACTCTTTCCATGAAAGTCTTTCCGCATGGCCCAGCCTTTGTGGCGCGGGTCACTGAGGACAAGCAATTGGAACTGGTGAAAAATCTGGAAAAAGCACCTGATCTGACTATTACCTTTAAACATCTGCACCATGCTTTTTTAGTTTTTTCCTTTCAGGAAAGCACCTCTCAAGCCTTTGCCAATGACCGCATGATTGCCGATGGCGATATTTCCAATGCCATTCGTCTGGTGCGTTGTCTAAATAAAATGGAAGCACTGATTTTGCCTAAACTGGTGGCGCAACTGGCTGTCAAAGAATATCCAAGCAATCTCAGCCTCAAAGAAAAACTAAGCGAAGCGAGCAGTATTTATCTAAAAATCGCTCAATCTTATTTAAAACGGAGTGTATAACATGGCTAAACCTTATTATGAATTTTTCTGTCCGGTTAAAGTCATTGCCGGACATGCCGCGTTAGAACATATTCCGTTTGAACTTGCGACCTTAGGCGCAAAACGTCCACTGATCATTACCGACAAAGGTGTACGCGCCAATAATCTGCTGGCACCGATTGAAGCGGCATTTGAAATGGCAGATGCTGCAATTGTAGCCATTTTTGATGACGTCCCCCCCGACTCTAGCTTGGGTACAGTACGTAGTGCGGCAAAACTGTATCGTGAAAATCACTGTGATGCGATCATTGCTGTAGGCGGTGGTTCAGTCATTGATACGTCCAAGGCCACCAATATTCTGGTGTCTGAAGGGGGTGATGACTTGCTTAAATATTCTGGTGCCCACAACCTGCCTAAGCCACTGAAACCATTTTTTGTGATTCCAACAACTTCAGGGACAGGTTCAGAAGTCACCATGGTGGCTGTCGTCTCAGATACCGAGAAGAACGTTAAAATGCCTTTCGCATCGTATTATCTGATGCCGCATGCTGCGATTTTAGATCCGCGCATGACCCAGACTTTGCCGCCGCATTTAACCGCCATGACCGCAATGGATGCACTGACCCATGCGGTCGAAGCTTATACTTGTATGGCAGCCAATCCAATCTCGGATGCTTATGCCACCGCAGCAGTCAAGAAGATCAGTAGCCATCTATTCAATGTGCTGGATAATCCCAATGATGCGCAAGGCCGTCTGGAACTGGCTCAAGCATCGACCATGGCCGGTATTGCATTTTCTAACTCGATGGTCGGGATTGTGCATTCACTCGGTCATTCACTGGGTGCAGTGGTGCACTTGCCGCATGGTTTATGTATGAACCTGTTCCTGCCGTATGTGCTGGAATACAACAAAGAGGTCAATGGTGACAAGATTGCTGATCTGTTACTACCTTTGGCAGGTGCCGATATTTATGCGCAAACACCAGCACATTTACGCGCAGACAAAACCATTGCCACTATTCTGACCATGCGAGATCGGATTTATAGTCTGACCAAACTGCCACGTACATTACGTGAAACCGGCAAGATTTCTGAAGCGCAGCTGGATGAAGTGGCAGAGAAAGCCTTGAATGATGGTTCCATCATTTATAACCCGAAAGAAGCCACCTTGGAAGATTTAAAATCTATCTTAAAAAAGGCTTGGTAATTACTGAAAAATAAGCCAATATAGCGAAAATTAAAGCCTGATGTTTTTTTAGACATCAGGCTTTTATCTTGCATAAAGAAATTATTGCATTAATTTGAATGGCATACTTTATGCACCTCAAAAGTCAAAAAAATAGCTAGCAAAAGCCCTTCTTTTCAAGTAGATTGGCGGGCTTTTATAGAAAACTGTAGGGGGGATCGTTCGTCTCAAACGATCCTTATAAATATGACTGATCCTTGATCAACGATTAAGAGGATAACGCCGTTGACTAATATCTCTGGGACTCAATCGGCAGCTAAACTGCAAAAAACGCTGGGACTCTGGCACATCATTATTATTGGTTTGGCTTATATTCAACCCATGACCTTGTTTGATACATTCGGTCTGGTATCTGAAGAAAGTAACTTCCACGTTCCCACCTCTTACATTTTTGCGCTGATTGCAATTTTGTTAACCTCTTTGAGCTATGGTCATATGATTCGTCGCTACCCTTCTTCGGGTTCGGCCTATACCTATGCGCAAAAATCCATTCACCCAAATGTGGGTTTCATGGTGGGATGGTCATCTTGGCTCGATTATTTATTGTCGCCAATGGTCAACATCATTCTTGCCGTCATTTACCTAGAAGCCCTGTTCCCTGATATCAATCATTGGGTTTGGGTCGTGGTATTGACTGCATTCATGACTGGCATCAATTTA
Source organism: Acinetobacter sp. YH12151 (assembly GCF_013418355.1). Classification (NCBI taxonomy): domain Bacteria; kingdom Pseudomonadati; phylum Pseudomonadota; class Gammaproteobacteria; order Moraxellales; family Moraxellaceae; genus Acinetobacter; species Acinetobacter sp. YH12151. Next base: position 10,309 of record NZ_VPCG01000032.1, read on the forward strand.
CGTGGTGCGCGCTTTGTAGCGAACTTCAACAGTATGATCGTGTTCGTGCAGTTGATTGTCATTGCCGTATTTACCTGGATGGTCTACAGCAAGTTACAGGCTGGCTTTAATGCGGATGGTCCAATCACAGCTGAGCAACGCTATCAGCTCTGGAGTCTGGAACCGTTCTGGAATGAATTAACTTCAGTAGGCGCCCTGATTACTGGTGCGACTTTACTGTGCTTCTCTTTCACTGGTTTTGACTCTTTAAGCTCGCTGGCTGAAGAAACCAAAGATACTGAAAAAACTTTGCCTAAAGCGATTTTCTTGACCGCTTTAATTGCCGGTATTATTTTCATTATCAGCACTTACTTCATGCAGATTTACTTCCCGAACAATCCAGGTTCATATTTCCAGAATATTGCTGAAACTCAGCCGGAAATTTTGATGCTGGTGGGTGGGTCCTTGTTCCAGGCTTATGTACTTGGTTTTGCAATCATTACCGTCATGGCATCTGGGATTTCTGCACATGCAGGTGTATCTCGCTTAATGTACGTCATGGGCCGTGATGGCGTGATCAACAAGAAAATCTTTGGTCATATCAGTCCGAAAAACTACACACCGTCATACAACATTATGATTGTCGGTGCTGTAGCCTTAACAGCTGGCTTCATGGATCTTGATTTTGTGATTTCACTGATCAGTTTCGGTGCATTGACGGCGTTCAGTTTCGTAAACTTGTCTGTCATTTCACGCTATGCTTTACGTGATGGTCGTACCAAAACTGCGAAAGAAATTCTGAACTTTGTAGTGGTACCACTTGCAGGTTTCATTGCAGTATTTGCCTTATGGCTCGAAGTTGATCAAACCTCATTGAAATATGGTCTGATCTGGGCATTTGGCGGTATCTTGTACCTGGGTTATAAAACCAAAGGTTTCAAGCATCCTGCACCTCAGCACAACGAATTTGACGATAAATAATATTGTTCCGGTTCAAATAAAAAAGGCGCTTTAAGCGCCTTTTTTATGTTTTTGATTTTACTTAGGATAAACGACAATCAAAACCCATTTGGGTATTGACCCGATTATTTTCATAGCCCAGTTTTTCAATGAACAGACTTCTACGCGACAATAATTTTTGCTCTTCCGGATTTAGTCTGGCTTTATTCTTGACCGCCAGCTGATACATTTCATTGACCACATCCTGAAAAATAGCACAGACTTCCTGACGTTTGGTCTGCTTCAATTTACGTCCACGCCAAGTCCATTCAAAATCATCGGAATTCAGACTCTGTCCCCAGTTATCGATCCGCGCATCCAAGCGTTTTTGCATGTCGGCCAATCCTTGCTGTATTTCCGCTTGCGTAATTGGCTGAACTTGTTGCGTTTCCCCCATTACATCACTTGCTTCTTGCGCACCGAGGTGTAAAGCAGTCATTCCAATACAACAGGCCAAGGCAAATTTTAATATCGGCTTCACGCGTATATCCTTCTTATTCCAATCAGTTGTCTCTCTCTATCCTAGCAAATAAAAAAGCCACCTAAAGGCAGCTTTTCAAATTATTGTAAATTTAAGCTTAGAGCGCTTTAAAACCCTGCTGACGCCAGGCTTCATATACAATCACTGCCGTGGCATTCGAAAGGTTTAAACTACGAGAGTTCTCTGCCATCGGTAAACGAATCCAGTGCTGCTGCGGGAACATCATCCGAACATGTTCAGGCAGACCACGCGTTTCCGGCCCCATCAACAATGCCACAGGACGGTTCAAGTCCGAGGTATGTGGCGTTTCAGTCCCTTTGGTGGTCAGTGGATAGACCGCATCCAGAGCAATGCCTTTGCTTGCCAGATCGGCCAGACAATCTTCGATAGTGTCCCAAATCTGCATACGTGCATATTCGTGATAATCCAGACCGGCACGTCTCAGTTTTTTATCATCCAGTTCAAAACCCAGTGGCTTGACCAGATGCAACTGTGCTCCCGTATTAGCACACAGACGAATAATATTGCCTGTATTTGCAGGAATTTCGGGCTCATATAAAACAACGTGGATCACTTATTTCTCACTTTATACATTTCATTCAGATATAGCTTTCAACTTATAGATCAAACAGCAACATCAGTGCTGTTATCTAGATACAGCTTTTTCCTGTATTCGGACCATGAGATTAATCGTCATATCCTTTTATTCAGGTGTAATTTTCGTCTTGCATTCAGATAAAGAGTATCAACTATTGCTATCCTCTTACTCAGGCATGGCCTTCGTCTTGCAGTCAAACCAAGAGACAACTTTTGCTTATCCTCTTACTCAGGCATGGCCTTCGTCTTGCGGTCAAACCAAGAAACAACTTTTGCTTATCCTCTTACTCAGGCCTGGCCTTCGTCTTGCGGTCAAACCAAGAAACAACTTTTGCTTATCCTCTTACTCAGGCATAGCCTTCGTCTTGCGCTCGGGCAAAGCAGTGCTTTGCTTATCCTCTTACTCAGGCATAGCCTTCGTCTTGCGCTCGGGCAAAGCAGTGCTTTGCTTATCCTCGCTCATGCCATTGCAGTTGTTCACGCAAGCGAACCACTTCACCAATAATGGTTAAAGTCGGTGCCTGAATTTGATGCTCAGACACTTTGGAGGCGATGTCGGCAAGGGTTCCCACCACAACTTTTTGCTCAGGAGTCGTGCCTTTAGAGACCAGTGCCACCGGCATATCTGCGCGTTGACCATGGGCTATTAATTGCGCACAGATTCTTTCCAGTCCCACCAGTCCCATATACAGCACCAAGGTCTGGTTTTCATAGACCAGCTCACGCCAAGGCAATTCAGGCGAACCTTCTTTTAAATGACCTGTCAGGAAACGCACACTTTGTGCATAATCCCGATGCGTTAATGGAATACCGGCATAGGCGGAACAACCTGAAGCTGCGGTAATACCCGGCACCACCTGAAAAGTAATACCTGCCGCAAACAGTTCTTCAATTTCTTCGCCGCCACGCCCAAAGATGAAAGGATCACCGCCTTTCAGACGACAAACTCGCTTGCCTTCACTGGCATATTTGACCAATAAAGCATTAATCCCATCTTGTGGAACTGCATGATTGGAACGCGCCTTACCAACATAGATTTTTTCCGCATCACGGCGACACAGATCCATAATCGGTTCAGACACCAAACGATCATAAATCACCACATCGGCTTGCTGCATCAACCTTAACGCTTTCAGGGTCAACAGCTCTGGATCACCTGGACCAGCACCCACCAGATAGACTTCACCTTTCGGCTGTTGCCACTCTTGTAATGCTTGCTCGATCAGACGATCTGCTTCAGCCATATTGTCATTAAACACCTGTTCTTTCAGCGGACTGGCGTACAGATCTTCCCAGAAAATACGGCGCTGATCCGGATTGACAATTTTTGCTTTAACGCGACTGCGCCATTTGCCTGAGAACTCAGCCAGCTTGCCCATGCCATGTGGAATCGTCGCTTCCAGTTGAGTCCGAATCTGGCGTGACAACACCGGCGACGTGCCATTCGATGCCACCGAAATCACCAGCGGTGAGCGGTCAATAATCGCAGGCACCATAAAACGGCAATGTGGCGGATCATCAACACTGTTGACCAGTACATTTTCAGCTTCGCACAGCTCGAAAACCTGACGATTCACATCAGCATCATCTGTTGCTGCAATCACTAAACGATAATGACGTAAAGGAATCTGTGTACTGAATGGTGCCTGATCATATTGCCCTTGAGACTGCTGAACAATCCCAAGTAAATTGGCATCAATTTCAGGTGCAATGACATGAATCACTGCTCCGGCTTTTGCTAATAATACCGCTTTACGGTAGGCAATATGTCCACCACCGACAATCAAACAAGGTTGCTGTTGCAACTTTAACGAGATTGGAAAGATATCCACGAACTACCTCAAAATTTTAAATCTGATTGTCTATGCAATTTTCATGCACATTTAGCGATGCTGATATCAAGCATTAGTCGATATAAGTCGCACCACCCATATATGGACGCAATACTTCAGGAATCTCAATCGAACCGTCTGCACGCTGATAGTTTTCCATCACTGCAAGCAAGGTACGACCAACAGCCAGACCTGAACCATTCAAGGTATGTACAAATTCAGTTTTTTTCTGGTCGGCACGGTAACGCGCTTTCATACGACGCGCCTGGAAGTCACCCATGTTTGAACATGAAGAGATTTCACGATAAGTATTCTGGCTTGGCACCCACACTTCAAGATCATAAGTCTTGGTCGCGCCAAAGCCCATATCACCGCCACAAAGGATGATCTTACGGTATGGCAGACCTAATGCTTGCAAGATACCTTCAGCATGGCCGGTTAAATCTTCCAGTGCCTGCATAGACGTTTCAGGTTTAACAATCTGAACCATTTCCACTTTGTCGAACTGGTGCTGACGAATCAGGCCACGGGTATCACGGCCATAAGACCCTGCTTCACTACGGAAACATGGGGTATGTGCTGCATATTTTAATGGCAGACGATCTGCATCAATGATTTCATCACGCACGAAGTTAGTCACTGGCACTTCAGCAGTTGGAATTAAATAGAATTCTTTTTCGCCTTGAAGTTTAAACAGATCTTCTTCAAATTTAGGCAATTGGCCTGTACCACGTAATGAATCCGCATTCACCAAATACGGTACATAGGCTTCGGTATAACCATTCTGATCTGTATGCGTATTCAGCATGAACTGTGTCAATGCACGTTGTAAACGCGCCAATGGGCCTTTCAAAACACTGAAACGAGAACCGGTCAATTTGGTTGCGGTTTCAAATTCCAGACCGCCCATCATTTCACCGAGGTCAGTATGGTCTTTGATCTCAAAATCGAATTCACGTGGTGTACCCCATTTCAGGATTTCCACGTTATCGCTTTCGTCTTTGCCTTCAGGCACAGCTTCATCTGGCAAGTTTGGAATAGACAGTAATTTTTCTTCAAGCTCCGCTTGCAGTTCAGCCAATGCTGCTTCAGCCGCTTTGATTTCATCACCAATCGCAGACATGCGTGTCATGATTTCAGAGGCATCACCGCCTGCTTTTTTAATTTGACCGACTTGTTTTGCACCGGCATTACGTTCAGCTTGCAGTGTTTCTGTCTTGGACTGAATTTCTTTACGGCGCGCTTCTAGGGAGGCCCACTCTTCAACATTGAGTTGAACACCACGTTTTGCCAAGGCCAAATTTACAGCCTCAATATTGTTTCTGAGTAATTTCGGGTCGATCATAATCAATCTTTGCAGAAGAAAAAAACTGGCTATAGTGTAAGCTCTTAACGTCAAAAAATACAGTGACTACGACCCCAGCTGTGCCTTATTAGCACAATATTTAGGAAGTCTTGGGCTGTAAAATGGCTAAATATTCAGGCCAAATCACTTCACCCAAATCTGCATAGGACACTTTTAATTCAGGCGTTCCTGCTGCTTTAGAAGTTAATTCACCTGCCGGGTACACCAACACCAGACCCGACCTGTCAAAATAATAGTTATCACTCAGTTTTAACTGCTGTGCTTGTATCCCCTGTGTGCGTAGCCATCGAGTATTGGTTCGATATATCACATTGAGTAGTTTCTGCTCACCGCCCTTTAACATCAATTGATGCAAAGCCAGACGCTTTTTCTGTTTCATATCAAAATTGATATATTCCACATGTTCACTTGATGCAGTGTGATTCTTCACCAGATTGGAACTTATTAAGGCAAAAGTCGCCAGATGATCACGCTGAGCGATAAATACTACCTTGATAAAACGCTGATCCAGATAATAGGGCTCATCGGCCTTTTTAGGATTTTTCTGAGTCACTTTGGTGAATGCAACCGGCTCGGTATCCCGAATACGCGCTATAAAATATTGATCAATCCAGTCGAGATTGGTATCCACCGTTTGTAGATCGAAGCGTACACAGCCTTCTATTTCACACACCACTTTGGCCACCCCTTTGACGAGAATACTCTTGGTTTCAATCTGCACCTACGGATCTGTTTGGGTAAGCGTTGCAACTAAATTGGATGGCGGCTGACAGCCCAACATATATACAGTGATTAATAAGACAGCATAAATTTCAGCAGTTTTAAACAGATTGATCTTCATCCTGAGCTCCCAAAATTTTGCAATTTCATTGACTCGACTTTTATTTATTTTAAGATGCTCTCTTGTCTAGATATAGCTGAACCTTGTAGCCTGCTCAAAATAATCATGATAATTGGCAATAAAAAAGCAACCTGAATCGGTTGCTCTTTGGTTTACTTGATACTTCTGATTATTGATCAATAATGTCCGTACCTTTTGGCGGGGTAAAGTTAAAGGTAGAAGCCGGAATACTGCTATTCACTTTCACATTACTAAACTTAATATTTGTAGTTTGGCCAAGTGAATCCTGCAAGATCATCAAGCTAGGTGCCTTGTTTGCACCAAAACTGATGGTCAGGCTCTCAAAGACACCATCGGTATTTTTAGGATACAGTGTGTAATAGGTTTTCCCCTTATTCGGCTGAGTGACCCGGTAAGACTGCATAATCTGACTGGTATTTCCTGACAGAAGCAAAGCCGGTGTATTGGCAACTTGCTCATCCAGATTTTGACGAACCGCTTGCTGCAAATCCGGATCATAAATCCATACTGTTTTACCAGTCGTTGTAATGGTTTGCTTCGATGGTGCGGTCGTTTCCCAATAGAATTTACCCGGACGCTCGACTTTCATCACCCCTTTAAAGGTTTGATTCATATGTTGTGCGCTCAAGCCTTTTTTCTGGGTTGCTCTCGGATTGGTCACCTTGGTGCTTTGCTCAAAATTTGCCGTCATGCTACGCACATAATTCAGCTGCTTCACCAGACTGGCAGTTGCCTGTTGCTCCGACGCTGCCACAGGTGCAGCAAACACGGTTGTACTCATCACCGGTGCTAAAGTCACTGCACCCAGAGCCATAGCACAGACGGTTTTACGAAGCATATTCATAATTTCACCTTTATATTTTGTGTCATCGCAATTTATTTGATGTCTCATCTTAAACGAAAATTAAAAGCTAAAATGATAGAAAATAAGAACTTTTGTATGGTTATTAATTCGAAATCTATTTTTTTGTTCATCATGATGAAGATTTCAGCCGTTTTTTTACATAAGCTGGATCAGGCGTTCATTACAGTCGATTTTCAGGCATAAAAAAGCCCACAGAAACTGTGGGCTTTTTTTCTATCTCAGCGAATTACGCTTCAACAGATACGTAGCGACGACCGAATTGGCCTTTCACTTCGAATTTGATTACGCCGTCAGCAGTCGCAAACAAAGTATGGTCACGGCCCATACCTACGTTTTGACCAGCGTGGAATTCAGTACCACGTTGACGAACGATAATGTTACCAGCAGTCACAGATTGACCGCCGTACATTTTAACACCTAACATTTTAGGATTCGAATCACGACCGTTTTTAGTCGAACCACCGGCTTTTTTAGTTGCCATGTCTATTTACTCCTCGTAATTAGCCTGAAATAGCTGTAATTTTCAACTCAGTGAACCATTGACGGTGACCTTGTTGTTTACGGTAGTGTTTACGACGACGCATTTTGATAATGCGGATTTTGTCGTGACGACCATGGCTAACTACTTCAGCAGTTACAGTAGCGCCAGCAACAACTGGAGCACCGATTTGAATGCTTTCACCGTTTACAAGCATCAATACGTCATCAAACGTAATAGTTGAGCCAGTTTCAGCTTTCAATAATTCTACTTTAAGGGTTTCACCCTCGATTACACGGTGTTGTTTACCACCGCTTTGGATTACTGCGTACATAATGTACTCCAAACAAGCCCGTGTCGTCGTGCCGATAAAGGAAGATATCGATCTTAAGACGTACGCCACTGGGGGATATCTAAGGGCGAGGATTTTAAGGGATATTCAAAAAAACAACAAGCCATTTTACTGAAATAATAATGGCGAGTATGTGCTAATTATTTAACACTTAAATAATTTCTATCAAATCAGACACTCAAGATATATTCAGCAACAAAATAATACAGCAGAAATTCGGCCAGTTTGATTAATATACTCAGCCTGATGAAGAGGGCGACATCGCTGACCTTTCCTAATTTTTTGTAGCGCAGAATATAGATCGAATCTGAATAAGATCTATAAAAAGCTGATTTTTAGTGGAGTTTATGCATTTCTTAGGTTTCACTCATGTTATAAATTGTTAAACTACGACCTGCGATTTACCAGACTAGAGGTTTTCTTTCACATGACCATCGACTTTAAGCAAGACATTCTCGCTCCTGTTGCTAACGACTTTGCTGCGATGGACACATTCATTAATGAAGGAATTACTTCAAAAGTTGCACTGGTGATGGCCGTCAGCAAACATGTGGTCGAAGCGGGTGGCAAACGCATGCGCCCAATTATGTGTCTTCTGGCTGCCAAGGCTTGTGGTGCTGAAGATTTAGAACCGCATCGCAAGCTGGCCGCGATTATTGAAATGCTGCATACGGCGACGCTGGTGCATGATGATGTGGTCGATGAATCTGGCCTGCGTCGTGGCCGTCCGACTGCCAATGCGACATGGAATAACCAGACTGCTGTTCTGGTCGGTGACTTCCTGATTTCACGTGCATTTGATCTGCTGGTCGATTTAAACAATATGGTCTTGCTGAAAGATTTCTCGACCGGCACCTGTGAAATTGCTGAAGGTGAAGTGCTGCAATTGCAATCCCAGCACCAGCCAGAAACCAGTGAAGCGACTTATTTAAATATTATTCATGGTAAAACGTCGCGCCTGTTTGAACTGGCGACAGAAGGCGCAGCGATTCTGTCGGGTAAAGATGAATTCCGTGAGCCTTTAAAAACTTTCGCCGGTCATTTCGGCAATGCCTTCCAGATTATTGATGACATTCTAGATTACACCTCCGATGCAGAAACCCTCGGCAAAAATATTGGTGATGACCTGATGGAAGGCAAACCTACCCTGCCATTGATTGCTGCGCTAAAAAATACCTCCGGTGAGCAGCATGAAATTATCCGTCGCAGTATTGCCACTGGCGGTACAGAACATCTCGATCAAGTCATTCAAATTGTCAATGCATCTGGGGCACTGGACTATTGCCGTCAACGTGCGACTGAAGAAACGGAAACCGCCATTCATGCCCTGCAGGCATTACCTGACTCTGAGTATCGTCAAGCTCTGATTAATCTGGCCAAACTGGCCCTACACCGAATTCAGTAATCTTTAAACTCGCCTATGCATATTAATTTTCTTGATCTTTTCCAAAACATGCAGCATCAGCTTGAGCAACCTCAGGCGGTGCTGGATGAAAATCTTCTCATTGAACTGATTGAAAGAATCAGACCGGAAGACAGCAGAAATACCGAAGAAATCGAAGCAAAGTTCAATGCATTTATCCAGGCTTTATTATTGACGCCGAATGCAGTTTCAGCATTACAGACATTTACCCTGCGGATCATTAACCGTTATAAACAGACCAGTCTGTTTTCCGATACCGGTATTTTGTCTCTGGATGGTTTCTGGAATCAGCTCAATCAGCGTATTGGCGCGCATATCCTGCCAGTTATTCCGGATCATCAGCAATTACAAGAATTATTTCGCAAGGTTTTTTATCAGCCGACCGATAAATACTGGCTCGACTATTTTGATGAAGATGACTGGCAACGCTTATTTTCAGTTCTCAATCAGGGTCACTCCAATCAGCCTGAAAAGACCCGCATTAAAGATCAACTGATCAAGGCACTGACCATTTTGTCGTATCGGATCAGTGGTATTGGTCTGCATCCTGAATTTATTAATGCACAGCCGGAACTGATGGAATATGAATCTCCTTTTCTGGTGCAGAACCGTGAGATTAACGAATTTATTCAGGAATACAAAAAACGCTATAACACGGTCACGCTGGTCGATTCGATCACCCCGCCAGATGCTTCGCAAGCACTGGTGATGCTGGAACAGTGTCATGATGTCGTGGCAAAAATTCGCCGCTCTACCAAACGGATTGGGGTCAGCGTGAGTCTGACCTATATGCTGGCACTGCTGGAGCAGTGTCTGGAGCGGGTTGAAATCCTGCTCAACATGGTCATGGACGAGGATGACCTGCGCTACCAGTCCATCGGCCTGTTTATTGCAGATATCACTGAAGCGATTTATAGCGAACGCAGTGTACGTGCCCTGCTGGCGACCAATAGTGAACTCCTGGCCTTGCAGGTGACTGAGAATGCCAGTAAAACCGGCGAGCACTATGTCAGTACTGACAAAAAAGGCTTTCTGGCCATGTACAAATCGGCCGCCGGTGCAGGTGCCATTATCGCAACAATGGCCACCCTGAAAATCCTGATGACACGCCTGAGCATGGCGCCTCTCATGCAGGCCTTTAGCTATAGCATGAATTATTCGCTGGGTTTTATGCTGATCCATGTGCTGCATTTTACCGTGGCGACCAAACAGCCAGCGATGACAGCCGCTGCACTGGCGGCCACAGTCCAGCAACGCAAAGGCTCAAAAATGGCGCAAATTGCCGAGCTGGCCGCGCTGATTGTGAATATTATCCGTACCCAGTTTGTGGCAATTCTGGGCAATATTTCGATTGCCATTCCGGTGGCGGCATTGATTACCTTAATGTGGGACGTTGCTCTGCATGAACCCTTAATGAATCATGCCAAGGCAACCAAAACCTTACATGACCTGAATCCCTTTACCTCTTTGGCAATTCCGCATGCTGCAATTGCCGGGGTATGTCTGTTCCTGTCCGGGTTATTGGCCGGTTATTTTGACAACATGGCCGTCTACCGCAAGGTAGGCCCCCGCCTGAAAGCCCATATACGTTTATCGCAATTGATGGGACAGGAACGGCTGTACCGGTTTGCAGATTATATTGAACGTAATCTGGGAGCGCTGGCAGGTAATTTCATGTTTGGCATCATGCTCGGCAGTATGGGCACCATTGGTTTTATTCTGGGGTTGCCGCTCGATATCCGTCATATTGCCTTTGCCTCGGCCAACTTTATTCAGGGCCTGATCAATATTAATGGCCCGGATATTGGCTTGATTGTGGTGTCTTTCCTCGGTGTGTTGTTGATTGGCCTGACCAACTTATTTGTCAGTTTCAGTTTGACCATTATTGTGGCCTTACGTGCACGACGGGTACGTTTTGAACAGTGGAAACCGTTGGCAAAACTGGTCATGACTCACTTCCTGACCCGGCCAAGTGATTTCTTCTGGCCACCCAAGCAAAGCATTGAAATTGACGAAAATCATACATCGACAAAATCTTAAAACTGCGACAATTACAGTATATTTAGCAACAAATTCCTTACTAAAAAAATGGAATTCGCATAAAATACGCACACTTGAAAAAAAGTGTACTGACAAGTACACTTCTACTCCAGACAATTAACCGATCTGCGAACGGTTAAAGGGACAAGGATTTTTGGCATGCATTACTTGTTACTTTTTGTCGGTATTTTATTTTTAATTTTCAGTGTGTTCATCCTGAATATCCCTGCTTTAAGCAAGCTTGATTTGCACGCAGTGGAAGGGATGAGTCTGTATCGCACCGAGTTTTGGAATCGAATTACTCTGTCCTTATCAGTGATAGGTGGCATGCCATTTGTATTATTTTTATCCACACTATGGTGTATTGCCTTGCTGTGGTATAAAAAGCATACAAGCGTAATTTTTATATGTATCGGAATTATCGGAGGAATACTCCTAGCTTGGCTGTTAAAGTTTGCAATTGCCCGACCCCGACCACCAGAGTCCTTACATCTGGTTGAAAGTTTTGGAAGTTCCTTTCCAAGTGCGCATAGTCTGTATGCGGCATGTCTGGCTTGTCTGGCAATTTACATGTATCGGCAACATTCTCGCTTTACCATCATCATGATCGGTGCAGGCTTATGGATGCTGATGATGGGGATTTCAAGAGTTTATCTAGGCGTACATTTTCCTTCAGATGTCATATCCGGCTGGAGTATCAGTTTTATTTGGATTTCGTTGTGGTATATGGTCTGGATCAGATATTGCGCGGCGCACAAATAAGAAAATTTAGATAAAGATCTAATAGAGGTGAAACAATGATGTCTGCAAAGCTTTGGGCACCTGCCCTGACTGCTTGCGCATTAGCAACAAGTCTTGCACTTGTTGGTTGTAGCAAAGATCCAAAAGAGGGCCAGCAAGCTGGTGCTCAACAACAAATGCCACCGACTGAAGTCGGTGTTCTTGTTGCACAACCACAAAGTGTAGAGCAGTCTGTAGAGCTCTCGGGTCGTACAACAGCATTTGAAATTTCAGAAGTACGTCCGCAAGCCAGTGGTGTGGTGCTTAAACGCTTGTTCACTGAAGGCAGTTATGTGCGTGAAGGTCAGGCTCTGTACGAAATCGATTCAAGCACCAACCGTGCGACCGTGGATAATGCTCGTGCAGCAATTGCCCGTGCTGAAGCCAATCTGGGTGTATTACGTGTGAAGGAAGGCCGTTACCGCCAGCTGGTTGGAACCAATGCCATTTCTAAACAAGAATATGATGACATCGTGGCACAGGTCAAACTGGCTGAAGCCGATCTGAATGCCAACCGTGCCACCTTGCGTAATGCCGAAATTAACTTGGGCTATTCGACTGTACGTGCACCGATCTCGGGCCAGACCAACCGTTCCTCTGTGACTGCGGGTGCATTAGTGACGGCGAATCAACCAGAGCCATTGGTTACCATTCAGCGTTTAGATCCGATTTATGTGGATATCAACCAGTCCAGTGCTGAGCTTTTACGTTTACGTCAGCAGCTCAACAAAGGCGACTTGAATAGCTCAAACAACACTAAAGTGAAGTTAAAGCTTGAAGATGGCAGCATCTATCCGATTGAAGGCCGTCTTGCATTTTCGGATGCCAGCGTAAATCCAGAAACAGGTACGGTGACTTTACGTGCGGTATTCCCGAACAAAAACCATTTACTCCTGCCAGGTATGTTTGCGACTGCGCAAATCGTACAGGGTGAAGTGCCCAATGCCTTCCTGATCCCACAAGCGGCGTTGACCCGTACTCCAACAGGTCAGGCAATGGCGATGCTGGTCGGTGCTGATGGTAAAGTAGCACCACGTCCAGTCACGACCACCGGCTCTCAAGGCAACAACTGGATTGTGACTGAAGGTCTGAATCCAGGTGATAAAGTGATTGTAGACGGGATTGCAAAAGTGAAACCTGAACAGCAAGTTGTAGCTAAACCTTATCAACCTCAAGCTGCTGCGCCACAAGGTGCTGCACCGCAACAGCCTGCAGCAAGCGAGAAAAAGGCAGATGATGCAAAGAAAGAACAACCTGAACAAAAACCTGCTGCAAATGCATAAGGAGTAATGGTTCATGGCTCAATTCTTTATTCATCGCCCGATTTTTGCATGGGTGATTGCATTGGTTATCATGCTGGCCGGTATTTTAACCATCAGCAAAATGCCAATTGCACAATATCCAACGATTGCTCCGCCAACCGTCACCATTTCTGCGACTTATCCAGGTGCATCTGCTGAAACTGTTGAAAATACAGTGACCCAGATCATCGAGCAGCAGATGAACGGTATGGATGGCTTACGTTATATCTCGTCTAACAGCGCGGGTAATGGTTCTTCTTCTATTTCCTTGAACTTTGACCAGGGTGTTGATCCTGATATCGCACAGGTTCAGGTTCAGAACAAATTACAGTCTGCCACTGCACTTCTTCCCGAAGATGTACAGCGTCAGGGTGTGCGTGTCACCAAATCCGGTGCCAGCTTCCTTCAGGTATTGGCTTTCTATTCACCTGATGGCAGCCTGACCGCCGATGACATCAAAGACTATGTCAACTCGAATATTTCTGAACCTTTAAGCCGTGTGGCCGGGGTTGGTGAGGTTCAGGTCTTTGGTGGCTCTTATGCCATGCGCATCTGGCTAGATCCGGCCAAAATGGCCAGCCTGCAAGTAACACCGAGCGATATTGCGACTGCAATTCGCACCCAGAACGCACAGGTTGCGGTGGGTCAGCTTGGTGGTGCTCCTGCAGTTGAAGGACAAGTGCTGAATGCGACCGTAACGGCTCAAAGCCTGTTACAGACTCCGGAACAGTTCAGCAATATCTTCCTGAAAAATACCACTTCGGGCGCGCAAGTTCGTCTGGGTGATGTTGCACGGGTGGAACTCGGTGCAGATAACTATCAGTTTGATTCGAAATTTAATGGCAAACCGGCTGGTGGTGTGGCAATTAAACTTGCCACAGGTGCTAACGCGCTTGATACAGCAAAAGCGGTTGAAGAACGCTTAGAACAGTTACGTCCGAACTATCCGCAAGGCATGGTCGATCAACTGGCCTTTGATACAACACCATTTATTGAACTGTCGATTAAGAGTGTGGTTAAGACCCTGATCGAAGCGATTATTCTGGTGTTCCTAGTCATGTTCTTGTTCTTACAGAACTGGCGTGCCACGATTATTCCAACCATGGCTGTTCCAGTGGTGGTATTGGGCACCTTTGCGGTCATTAACGTTTTTGGCTTCTCGATCAACACCCTCACCATGTTTGCCATGGTACTGGCGATCGGTCTTCTGGTCGATGATGCGATTGTTGTAGTCGAGAACGTAGAACGGGTCATGGTGGAAGAGCATCTGGATCCGGTGTCTGCAACTGAAAAATCGATGAGACAGATTTCCGGCGCACTGATTGGTATTACCTCGGTGCTGTCTGCAGTATTCGTTCCAATGGCCTTCTTCGGTGGAACCACCGGCGTCATTTATCGTCAGTTCTCGATTACGCTGGTCACGGCAATGATCCTGTCACTGATTGTCGCCTTGACCTTTACCCCTGCCCTGTGTGCGACCCTGCTCAAACAGCATGATCCAAACAAGCCGGAAAGCAATGGTATCTTTGCGCGTTTCTTCCGCTGGTTTAACAGCAGCTTTGACAAGGTGTCTGTGAAATATCAGGGCGGCGTGAATCGCATGACCCACAGTAAGATTTTCTCAGGTATCGTGTATGCGGTGGTACTGGGTATTATTGTGCTGTTGTTCCAGAAACTGCCGTCTTCGTTCTTGCCGGATGAAGACCAGGGTGTGGTCATGGCACTGGTTCAGTTACCACCAAATGCAACTCTGGAACGTACCGACAAGGTGGTCAATACCATGACCAACTATTTCCTGGAAAACGAGAAAGATCATGTCGAGTCAGTCTTTAGTGTGGCGGGTTTCTCCTTTACCGGTGTGGGTCAAAACGCAGGTCTGGCCTTTATTAAACTGAGAGACTGGTCAGAACGTACTAGTCCGGAATCTCAAGTCGGTGCCATTATCCAGCGTGGTATGGCGCTAAACATGATTGTTAAAGATGCGTCTTACATCATGCCACTGCAATTACCTGCAATGCCTGAACTGGGTGTGTCGGCTGGCTTTAACTTACAGCTTAAGGCGGCAGGTGGTCAAAGTCATGACCAGCTTCTGGCAGCACGTAATGCGGTTCTGGGCCTGGCAGCACAAGACTCGCGTCTGGCGGGTGTGCGTCCAAATGGTCAGGAAGATAATCCACAGTACCGTGTCATTGTTGATCATGCACAAGCCGGTGCACTGGGTGTCAGCGTTGCCGAAATTAACAGTACTATGGGTATTGCTTGGGGCGGTTCGTACATCAATGACTTCATTGATCGCGGTCGGGTCAAGAAGGTATATGTTCAGGGTGAAGCTGGCTCACGTATGATGCCGGAAGATCTGGACCAGTGGTATGTGCGTAATAATCGCGGTGAAATGGTGCCTTTCTCGGCCTTTGCCACAGGCGAATGGACCTATGGTTCACCACGTCTTGAACGTTATAACGGCGTATCGTCGATGAACATTCAAGGTACACCGGCTCCGGGAATCAGTTCGGGTGATGCCATGGTGGCCATGGAAGAAATTGCGGCGAAGTTACCAGAAATGGGCTTAACCGGCTTTGACTTCGAATGGACCGGTCTGTCTTTGGAAGAACGTGAATCTGGTGCACAGGCGCCGTTCCTGTATGCCCTGTCACTCCTGATCGTATTCCTGTGTCTGGCAGCCCTGTATGAAAGCTGGTCGATTCCGTTCTCGGTTCTGCTGGTGGTGCCATTGGGTATCGTCGGTGCATTGCTCATGACTTATGGCGGGATGGTGCTGCTGCAAAACCCGAACCTGTCGAATAACATTTACTTCCAGGTGGCGATCATTGCCGTGATTGGTCTTTCTGCGAAAAATGCGATCTTGATCGTGGAATTTGCGAAAGAGCTACAAGAGCAAGGTGAAGATTTATTCGAAGCAACCTTGCATGCGGCGAAAATGCGTTTACGTCCAATTATCATGACCACTTTGGCCTTTGGTTTTGGTGTATTGCCGCTTGCCCTGGCTTCAGGTGCAGGTGCAGGTAGTCAGCACTCAGTCGGTTATGGTGTACTTGGTGGCGTGATCAGCTCGACCTTGTTAGGTATCTTCTTTATCCCGGTATTCTACGTGTGGATTCGAAGTATCTTTAAATACAAACCAAAACAACAAAATCAGGAGTATAAGTCGTAATGCAAAATGTATGGTCTATTACAGGTCGTAGCATTGCGGTATCTGCCCTTGCGCTTGCTTTGACAGCCTGTCAAAGCATGCGTGGTCCAGAGCCGGTTGCACAGGCAAATATCCCGAGCAGCTATACCAATGCGTCTGGTACTTCTGTAGCAGAACAAGGTTATAAAAACTTTTTTGCCGATCAGCGCCTGTTACAGGTGCTCGATCTGGCATTAAACAATAACCGTGATCTGCGCACTGCTGCCCTGAATATTCAACGCGCCCAGCAACAGTATCAGATTACTGAAAACAATCAGTTGCCGACCATTGGTGCCAGTGGTGATGTGATTCGTCAATCAAGTATGACCACGACAGGCCGTTCAACCACAACCAACTACCAAGTGGGTCTAGGGGTCACAGCCTACGAGCTTGATTTTTGGGGTCGTGTACGTAGCTTAAGTGACAATGCACTGGATAACTTCCTGGCGACTCAAAGTGCGCGAGATGCGACGCAAATTGCGCTGATTGGTCAGGTGTCTCAAGCCTGGCTCAGCTATTCATTTGCCAATGCCAATCTGGCTTTGGCTGAACAAACGCTAAAAGCACAGCTTGAATCGTTTAACCTGAACAAGAAACGTTTTGATGTCGGGATCGACAGCGAACTTCCTGTGCGTCAGGCCCAGATTTCCGTCGAAACGGCACGCAATGATGTCGCGAATTACCGCACTCAGGTGGCACAGGCACAAAACCTGTTAAACCTGCTGGTCGGTCAGCAAGTGCCTGCGACTTTATTGCCGGCACAACGCGTAACCCGCATCACATCCAATACGGCACTGGGTGCAGGCTTGCCAAGTGATCTGCTGATTAACCGTCCAGATGTACGCGCTGCCGAGTATCGTCTGTCTGCAGCGGGTGCCAATATTGCAGCAGCACGCGCACGCCTGTTCCCGACCATCAGTTTGACCGGTTCAGCAGGTTATGCATCGACCGATTTAGGCGATCTGTTTAAATCAGGCAGTTTTGGCTGGTCCTTTGGCCCAAGTCTGGATATTCCAATTTTCGATTGGGGTACCCGTCAGGCCAATATCCAGATTTCTGAAACCGATCAGCAAATTGCATTATCAGATTACGAAAAGTCGATTCAAGCCGCTTTTCGTGAAGTAAATGATGCGCTAGCAGTTCGCCAAAACATTGGTGATCGAATTGCTGCACAGCGCCGTCTGGTAGAAGCCACCAATACCACATATCGCTTGTCGCAGGCACGTTTTCGCGCCGGGATTGACAGCTATCTGACGGTACTGGATGCACAGCGCGCCTCTTATGCCGCAGAACAAGGCTTGCTCTTGCTTGAACAGGCCAACTTGAACAATCAGGTTGAAGTCTACAAGACCCTCGGTGGAGGCTTAAAAGTCAATACCACGGATACCCTGCCGAATCAGCCGTCCGTGACTGAACAACGCCGCGCAGCAGCACAGCAGGCGAAATAGATTTAAAATAGAAAAAGAAAAGCTCACTTCGGTGGGCTTTTTTATTGCATTTTCAAAGCAGTTTTCCTATTGTCATAGACCAGCAATTTATTTAGAAAACATACGCATGTTACTTAGCAATCTGGAATCTGTACCGGGACATACTATTCGCCAACAAATTGATGTGGTTTATGGCAGTACGGTACGCAGCAAACATGTCGGGCGTGATTTACTCGCTGGCCTGAAAAATATTGTCGGGGGTGAGCTTACTGCTTATACCGAGCTGCTGGAAGAATCCCGTCAGGAAGCGATGAACCGGATGGTTGAAAAAGCCCGTAGCATGGGTGCCAATGCGATTGTCGGTATTCGTTTCTCGACCTCCAATATTGCCCAAGGCGCCTCTGAACTGTTTGTTTATGGAACGGCAGTCATTGTTGATCCAGTCATGCCAAAATTACCCGACCCTTTTCCACAGGCAGAATAATTCATGGACGGTTTAATTTTTCAGATCGTCATTTTTGTCATTCTGTTTAGCGTCGGTTTTGGCTTTGGTCGTTATAACGAACGCAAACATTTTCGTTATCTAGACGAACAGGAACAACGACTGGCTTATATCCAGGTCAACAACAGCCGCTTTATCTTATCTGAACATTCCGGACAGATGATCAGCAGTAATGTGGTTATTTCCCATGATTATTTTAAATACGCAATTGCCAATGTGCAGAACATGTTGGGAGGTCGTTTGACCAGCTATGAAAGCGTGGTAGAGCGGGCACGGCGTGAGGCGATTGTACGTTTAAAACTTGAAGCTGAAAAAATCGGAGCCACCCAGATTATGGGGATTCGGCTGAGCACTACGGAACTGGGCATGCAAGGCGGTATGGTCGAAGTCTTTGCTTATGGCACTGCAATTCAGCAATCTGCTTCATCAATCCAAAAATCATTCTAGAAAAAGTAGCATGCAGATGGTTAGCTCATGTTGCGCAGTACGCGCAGATAATTACTGAATGTGGATCAACTCGCTTATCGACTGGGGATGCAATATCATAGAAGAAGTGATTAAGCTCAAAGTTAGCGGCATAAATACAAATAATATGATGCCGTTTCTTCAGTCGATCAAACGGCACTCAATCCCACCTGTATTGCCTTATTATTTTTCTACGTCTTAAGCCGCATTGCTTAGATAACGGCAGCAAGCTAAATGGCTATACATTGCCGAATTGACCGCCACCACCCAGCTTAAAAGTGCCCTTTTTAAATATTGGTGAACGAGATGGGTGCACTAATTCAGGCTGTTAGGCTCTTGCGTAATTCATCTTCAACGATACTGAGTTCAATTTCACTAAATTTACGAATCTCGCCTTCTGCATGCTTTTCCAGCATACCGCCGAGCAACGGCACTTTGACCTTTACTGTCCAGTTAAGCTGAAACTGGATCTGGTCTTCATCTCCAGTGACTGCACGCTGACAGGTCGCCTCGATCGGTAAATTTGCCCCGAGTTGTACCGTCGATGTCATTTGATTCAGATCGCTGATATCGGTACGCTGCAAACGGAATGCATCCTTGAGTAATTTTTTTGCCATATCCGGGATGTTGACATCCAGATTATAGGCACGTTTCAAGGTATACATATGCCCCTGCTTTTCCGAGACCAGTATTTCTAAATTTTGCGCAGGAATTCGATGACAGACTGCCTCATGCAAACGAATATCATTGGCCAGACGTTTAAATTCATCAATAGACACGCCATTGATAATTGCTTTCACAGTGAACTGATGTGCCATGCTATTTTTCCTTATTTTTATTGCATTATTCGCTTAGGTCACTCCGGACTATCGCAAATAAAACCAAACACAGAGATGATTCTGCAATTTATATCAACTTTATAGCATCTGTCATTATTCTTTTATCGGGAAATAGCGGTAATTCGGTCAATCTTTGCAAGATAGTTTTGCAGACAACTGTGTCTGGCCACAACTGATCTGTAGCTGTGCTGTGGCATAGTCAATCACGACATGAAATTCATCGGCGCCATCGTCTAGACCGGACACATACCATGTGGTTCCGTTTGGAAAATCCTGCAACCAGTCTGCTTTATAAAAGTCTGAAACCGAATCAAACTGCACATACAGTTCAGGCTGCGCTTCGATCTTCATTGCCAGAGCCATAAACTTCTGTAATTGCGCCTGCTGAAAATCAATAATCATACTATTTCCCCCTGTTTAGACATGATGATAGCGCAGCGATCTTCATATATGCTTAAAGGGTTCTTCTCGCTATACGACTGCCGAGTTTTGACATCTGGCCCATTATTGGATTAAACATAAGCTAGCGCACAAAAAACAAGATCTCATCCAATATAACGAAGGATATACTCATAGTGCAGGGAAAAATGCAGGTAGAAAGTGTCCAGTTTCTGGCAGAAGATGGTTATAGCTTAAGTGGCAAACTCTACCGTACACCGTCTGTGGCGAAGGCCAATATTGTCGTTGCCTGTGCAACGGGAGTACCGCAAGCGTTTTATCGCCGTTTTGCAGAATATGCAACTCATGCCGGTTTTCAGGTGCTGACCTTCGATTATCGAGGGGTGGCCGCTTCCGCACCGAAACAGCTCAAAGGCTTTAAAATGTCTTATCTCGACTGGGGAGAATATGACCTGAGTGCGGCAATTGAATATTTGGGCCGGACAGGACTGGATATTTATATGATTGGCCATTCCTATGGAGGTCAGGCATTAGGTCTGTGTAAACATCATAACCGCATCGAAGCGATGTACTGTTATGGCACAGGCGCCGGCTGGCATGGTTATATGCCGCTCAAGGAAAAAATCAAGGTTCAGATGATCTGGAATATTGTTTTCCCTCCACTCGTAGCAATCACCGGCTATTTGCCATGGAGCAAATTTAACATGGGTGCAGACTTGCCACGTGATGTCTATCGTCAGTGGCGTAAGTGGTGCAAATATCCGACCTATTTCTTTGCCGATCCGGATTTGAAAGACTTACACACACGTTATGCTGCGGTAAGTACTCCGATTTATGCGGTTGCTGCTCTCGATGATGCTTGGGCCCTGCCTAATTCCAGACATGCTTTTATGCAATATTACCGTCAGGCAAACGTGCATTATATTGATCTTAAAGCTGAAGATTATGGTTTAAAGGACATTGGTCATATGGGCTATTTCCGTCAGGGGGCAGAAAAAATCTGGCAAGATGCCTTAAATACCTTTTCCGAATTACATCGGCTTAAATATGCAGCCTGATGTTTAATGCCTATCGTTTCCTGCAAAACTTACAAGCTTCCTGAGCAGAGAGATCAAGCACAATCTGACCGTAAAAGATCGGTACGAATTTCCTGACGATGCTCTTGGCCAAAACGGTCGACATGCGTATAAAACACGCCATAGCGGCCGACATAATATTCCAGTGACTGATGGTAAAAATTCCAGAAAATCGACCACTCCCCTAAATCCATCTGACGAATTTGTGTACTGCTTTGCATGGGCATTTTTTGCAAGATTTCCTGCTGTAACTGCTCTGCCTGTGCCCTGTCCTGAATAGCTACATGACGCTGAAAAAACAGCTGAGCAACATCATCAAACAGTTCCAGTTCATAAGCATCAACCAGATGCACCTGTTCCTCATGCGTAGTCATGACATGTTCTGAAATACTGGCAATTTGTTCAGGTTTTTCTGCACGCTGCGCAGAGAGATAAGACTGGGTTTTATAAATTTTCCGCCCCACGATCCAGGCGGCATTGAACAGCAAAAAAATACACAGCAAGAGCAACAATTTAAACATAGTAGATCATCTCGTGTGGCTGATTTTATTTTTATTACCGAGCACTTCATATTCATAGGACTTACGCATTGACGGATTCAAAAAAGTATTAAAATACTTTATAAAGTATCTGTGATCAGACGAATTAAACATGCTTCTACAGCAACTTGTACATTACCCATTTATATGGGCTTTCTCATGACAGAACCGAACTCTATTAGCTGCACACAACTTGCCGAGACTTATAATATCTCGCATGATAGTGTAAATCGCTTTCTAGAGCGTGAAGACTACACACCTCACGACCTATATCAAGAATCAATTCAACATATTGATAATAATAAACTTATAGTCAGTATTGATGATACTGTTTTAGATAAACCATATAGTCAACATATGGACTTGGTTAGCTATTTTTGGTCAGGCAAACACCACCGATCCGTCAAGGGTATTAATCTCATTACCTTGTATGCGACAGATCAAAATGGTCAAAATATTCCAATTAATTTCCGAATTTATGACAAATCTGAAAGTAAAACCAAGAATGATTACTTTATGGATATGTTAAGTGAAGTACTCAGTTGGGGTGCAAAGATTCAATTTATTACAGGTGATAGTTGGTATTCATCGACTGGAAATCTAAAAACCATAAGAAAATATGGTATTCG
>NZ_VPCG01000033.1:0-32561 GCF_013418355.1 Acinetobacter sp. YH12151
GTACACAGTGCACTGGGTTATGTATCGCCTTTTGAGTTTGAAGCAATGTACTATGATAAGATTAACCCGTTAGGTCAGGTGGCCTAACTTAAATAAAAAAGTCTCCGACAAACCCGGTACGGTTCATTTTTCCCAAAATTTTTTGGCTTCCCAATTTTGAATTTCATAGTTATCGAATAATTCTAAGAATTCGTGATACAACGGCAAATGTACAGGTCTCTTCATGTTCAGTCTTTTAATCTTTTATTAAAAATGAGGATTATAGTCCGTGGATATTTAATCCTCAATTAGTGATATTTCTATTTTTTGAACAATTTATTTTAAATGTTAGAATTATCTATTGAGATTGGTCAATTAATACGCAAAAAAAGAAAAGAGAAAAAAATCACACAAGAAGCTTTAGCGTTACAGTGTGGTATTGACCGCAGTTATATCGGTCGCATTGAGCGTGGCGAAGTAAACCTTACTGTTGAAAAGCTGTATGAAATCGCCACCGCACTAGAAGTAGACATGAAAGAATTATTGCCCTAATTTTTAGCGTTTTTTTCCAGTACCATATCCTCCAAATACAGTCCGACCACCAATTTTCATAGACGTGTTCTCTATCAAGTCAAATTCGTCACGAGGTTCTTTAGAGTATTTTTTGTATTTTTCTATATAGTCTTCTTCGATCTCTGCTTTTTGTGATTTAATTTCAGGTAATGGCCCTTTGTAAGTTTTTAGAAACTCCCCAAACATTTGATAATTCTCGTCTAAAAGAGTATTACTTTTACTCTTCTTTAATTTGTTATCTTCGATAAAAAAGCATGTACCAGTTCTGTATTCAAACCATCTTACTGCTTTTAGATATTCGGTCCCTTTCAATTTTGTGAAATCCAAAACTTGCATAATAAGCGTGCTATCACTGTGTTCTTTATAATGCATCGCAGCAAAGACTGCTATTTGATGAAATAGCGTGGAATGTAAGAATTTTTTATGATCCAAAAATGGAGCTAGTTCTGATTTGGATATTTCACTTACAGTTCTCAAAATTTTCTGAAATTTGTCTTTGTTGCGTTTATATTCCTCACTTTTCATGCTCCTTCCTCTTTAGCGAATAGTTTATTTAATTTCTAATCTAGATGAATTTCTTGCATCTGTGAATATAGGAGACAAATTATGTCGTTTCCCGATCAGATCTATTCGCTTTTTTAACTAAATTTTAAGACAATACCCTCAAAGAAATTTGAGAGTCATCAGCGTGATTACAGGCGAAATTAAAAGCAAAATTGACCAGATTTGGAATGCATTTAGGAGTGGCGGTATTTCCAATCCTTTAGAAGTCATGGAGCAAATGACCTATTTGCTGTTTATTCGCCGACTCGATGAAATTCAGATCACCAAAGAAAAGAAAGCTAACCGCTTAAAAACTGCTGTAGAACATCCAATTTTTACGCCTGAACAAGATCATCTTCGTTGGTCGAAGTTTGTGACTTTGGGTGATGCTGCAACTTTATATAACACGGTTGCCAATGAAGTTTTTCCTTTCATTAAAAACTTAGGTGCAGAAGATGAAACCACCTATAGTCATCACATGAAAGATGCTCGTTTTACCATTCCTACGCCTGCGCTACTTACCAAAGTGGTGGATTTGGTTGCCGATGTGCCAATGGATGATAAAGACACCAAGGGCGATATTTACGAATATATGCTCGGTAAAATTGCATCAGCAGGTCAAAACGGACAGTTCCGAACCCCTCGTCATATCATTAAGATGATTGTGGAGCTGATGCAACCGAAGCCAACAGATACCATTTGTGATCCTGCATGTGGTACAGCAGGCTTCCTTGTGGCGGCAAGTGAATACTTAAACGATCATTACTCTACTGAAATTTTTGCTAATCCTGAAGCAGCAAAACGCTTTAGCTCCGACACTTTCTTTGGTTATGACTTTGACAGCACTATGCTTCGTATTGGTTCAATGAACATGATGCTGCACGGTGTAGAAAATCCAAGTATTGAAAACCGTGATTCTTTAAGTGAAGCGCATTCACATATTGCCGAAAAATACAGTTTGATTTTAGCCAATCCGCCATTTGCAGGCAGTTTGGATAATGAAAGTTGTGCTAAAAACCTTCAAGCGATTGTTAAAACTAAAAAGACTGAATTACTGTTTTTAGCCTTGTTCTTACGGTTGTTAAAAACAGGTGGTCGTGCTGCGGTGATTGTGCCTGATGGTGTGTTATTTGGTTCATCTAAAGCGCATAAAGATTTGCGTCAAAAGATTGTGGAAGAGCAAAAACTTGAAGCAATTATTTCCATGCCGTCTGGTGTGTTTAAGCCTTATGCTGGGGTGTCTACAGCCATTATGATTTTCACCAAAACCATGTCTGGCGGTACGGATAAAGTTTGGTTCTATGACATGCAGGCAGATGGTTATTCGTTGGATGATAAGCGTAATGAACTTGATGCGTCTAAGCATGAAAATAACAACATTCCTGACATCATTGCGCGTTTTAAAAATTTAGAGGGTGAAAAAGACCGTAAAGCGACTGAGCAAAGTTTCTTGGTTGATAAAGCTGATATTGCTGCCAATGGTTATGATCTTTCGATTAACCGTTATAAGGAAGTGGTGTATGAGCAACTGGAATATGAAGCACCAAGTAAAATTTTGGCGGATTTAGAAGTCCTTGAACAGGATATTTTAAAAGGAATGGCTACGCTTAAGGAGATGCTTAAGTGAGTTTTTTTAAAACGAGATTGGATCAAGTTTGCTTAATACGCAGAGGTTCAACAATCACTAAGAATCAGGTTAAAGCAGGAAAAATACCTGTAGTTGCAGGTGGTAAGACTTCTACAATTTCACATAATGAAGCTAATCGTGATGCAAATACAATTACAGTAAGCGCATCAGGGGCAAGTGCAGGATACGTTAATTTTTGGCAAGTTCCTATTTGATCCTAGACAGTATCGTGGACAACCAGCCCCTCTAAATTCTTGAAATATTTCTGTTCAAAGGCTTCTGGACTTAACCAGCCATTTGCAGAATGCCTTCTGATTCGATTGTAGTAAACTTCAATATACTCAAACAAGATAGCATTTGCCTCTTTTCTCGTAGAAAATACACTGCCATGTACTACATGCCCCTTCAGCGTATGGAAGAAGCTTTCGGTCACTGCATTGTCCCAACAGTTTCCTCGTCTAGACATACTCTGAGTACAATCATTTTTCAGTAACAGCGCTCTAAAATCACGACTACAGTACTGTGAGCCTTGGTCCGAATGAACCATAACACCAGTTGGATAACCCTGACGAGCCATTGCATAATTAAACGCATCACACACCAATTGACGGTCTATTCGATAGCTGGTTTGCCAACCGACAATACGACGGCTGAATAGATCCAGCATCACACATAAATACAGCCAACCTTGCTTAGTACGGATATAGGTAATATCTGTTGTCCAGATCTTATTGGGTTCATTGACCGTAAATTGACGATCTAACAAGTTAGGTGCTGTAGGCAAACGATGGTTTGAATCAGTCGTATGCTTGTATTTACGTGCAATCCTGCTACGTAAACCAAGCTTTTTAAGCATTCTTCCAACGGTTCGTTCGCTCATGCTGTAACCTAAATCATGCATGTCATGTACCAATGAAGGTGCACCCAATCGTGCATGATGCTGCCAATATACGGCTTTTAAATCATTATATTTCTGCGCTAGATTGGTCTGGCGTTTTCGCCAGGCATAATAGCCTGAAGTGCTGACACCCAGGCATTTACAGGCAGAAGATACAGTGACTTCATTCACATCCAGATCTTGAATTACCGTGTACTTTTCTTGGCATGATCTGTCAGAAAGTACACATGCGCTTTTTTTAAGATGTCATTGACTTCCTTAAGCTGTTTGACTTCTTTCTCTAATTCCAAGATCCGCTGTTGTTCTGGTGAAAGTTGACGTTTGCTTGAACCTGCCGGATTGGTTTCACGAATCCATTTATCTAATGTTGAATAACCCACACCTAATTTCTGGGCGATTGCAGCTACAGACTCGTGTGAGTTTGAAAGTGCATAATCAATCGCTTGCTGTTTAAATTCGGGACTAAAACGTTTAGCCATTTCTTGAATCTCCAAAGATTAAAGTTACGTTATCTTTAGAGGGACGTGCTGTCCATTATTTTGTCTAGGATCACCCCCATGGTGCCGCGCAAAGTATTGGCAATATTCCAGAGTTGTTTTTGTAACTGTTGTAGTTGCACCTGGGTCATTGTTATAGAAGTCCAATTAAGTGAATCATTAATTAAATGATTTTACCTAAAATTCTAAATCATGCAGCAGTAAAAAGGAGGAAAAGGACATGAATTGTCGTGCTTAATTCACTTTATTTATCCATTAAAGCTCCCCAGACAGACCAATATGCCAAATTTTACCAGTGCATGCTCGGGCACAGACTGAAGCTGATCTCGATTAAAGCTCATGTAACTCCGCAAGGTCACTGTGCTGAACATGCTTGAGCAGAAAAAGATTTAAAAAAATCAATCCTGTTTGTGCCGACATTTTACTTGGCTAATTTTTGCGTCATACGAACACAGTTCCGCCCATTATTTTTCGCTTCATACAGCTTATTATCTGCCATTTTAAAAACCTGTTTGACGCTTACTGAATCTCTCGGACAGAATGCGATACCCACGGAAATGGTGATTTCTTCAACTCCTTCAATTTGACTTGCTTGCATACTCGTTCTGAGACGTTCGGCAGCATTGAAAGCAACCCGAATATCGGAGGTCATCATCAGTACGATAAACTCTTCCCCACCAGTGCGACAGCAGAGATCATGGCTTCTGAAATTTTTCTGCATTAAAAAAGCCAATCGCTTTAAAACCTCATCTCCGCGGTCATGTCCATAGCTATCGTTGATCTTTTTAAAGAAATCAATATCGATAGCGAGTACCGCAAAATGAGTACCCGTACTGATTAATTCATCCAGAAGATATTGCATGCCACGACGGTTATAAAGGCCAGTCAAGGGGTCAATATTGATATGTTGGCGTAATTCTGAGAT
This sequence comes from Acinetobacter sp. YH12151, assembly GCF_013418355.1. Classification (NCBI taxonomy): domain Bacteria; kingdom Pseudomonadati; phylum Pseudomonadota; class Gammaproteobacteria; order Moraxellales; family Moraxellaceae; genus Acinetobacter; species Acinetobacter sp. YH12151. The sequence continues at coordinate 5,043 of NZ_VPCG01000033.1, forward strand.
CTTGTTATTAAATGTTTTGGAGCTCAAAAGTAGCGAGGCCCTAAACTTGAATACCTCAAAATACCAGGGATCAACCTGACTGATTTTATCCTGAATATCATTTCGATTTAACATACTGGCCATTTTCGCCAAACGATTCAGCGGCGAAGAAATAAATAGCGACATCCGCCAGACGATAAAGAAAATAAACAGATAAAAGATAAATATGCCAATAGAAACTTTTAAAATTAATTCATTGGCCTGTTTAAGAAGTTCATCCGTAGGTTGCTGTGAAACCACAATCCAGTTCACACTGGGAACATGTGCAAAACCGGCCAGGTTATCAATCCCCAAGCTATTCGTTAGACGGACGGATCCTTTCTTGTTTTCATTGATATAGTCAAGACCAGTATTATTTACAATTTTTTCGCCAATCCGACTCGAATCTGGATGGAAGATAATACGGTTCTGCTGATCAATCACATACATATAACTTTTTTTGAAATCAAATTGATTGAACAGCATTTCACTGATTAAATTATTCTTCTGCAGATAAATCGTACCGCTGATAAAGCCCTTATAATTTTGATTCACATCGTAAATAGGCTGTGATATCAACACAACCAGATTTTTTTTGCTTGACCAATAGGGTGCCGAAATATACGCCTTTTTGCTTTTAAGTGATCCAACAATACCCGCTGTATTATAGGGCGTGTGGAATTTTAGGTCTAATGATACTGGTGCATAAGCAAGTATCTGATTTTGCTGGCCCACCATAAAAACACTGTTAAAGTTATTCGACTGGTTTTTGAGCCGTTTGACTTCAGCCTGTCGCAGTGGCGTATTGTAAAAGTTTTGCCCTAATTGCTGAGCACTATACTGCAACTCCTGCAACATATTACTGACATCACGATTCACCCCCATCGCAATCTTGGCTGCGTATTTTTCATTTATAGAGAGTGAATTCTGAATTAGTTGCTGTTTAACCACATAATTCAGAATAAACAGGCTAATCACAAATAAAAAGGAAACGCTGAGGATCGTTGAAATCAGAATCAGCTTGCGTAAATTCAGATTCAAAGATAAAAGTATTTTATATAACAACTGAGCCCCCAGGTACCTTAGGTTGTATTACTCTATTTAATGTAACTTGAAATCCTCTCCGACCTAAATTGAAAAAAGCACTGTAGCAAGTTGCTACAGTGCCTTCATTTTATTTTTTCAGCATTTTTTTCAGCAAATTTTCCAGCTCTTGTAAATTTTGCTCATCAAATTCACTCATTTTTAATGACACTTTTAAAATGTTGTGATCAAACTTAATATTCCCTGCGACTTTTCCATCATATTCAATTTTATGCACGATTGACGTTTTAATTGGCTCTTTGTTTTCTTTCGACTTTAAAATTTTTTCTGCCAATAAGGCCAGTTTTGTTTGCTCAACTTCTTTTTTCAGTAATTTCGCCCAAGCTTCTAGCAGTGCTTTTTTAGCATTACTGTAATTCTCTTCATAATCTGAAAGAAACTTTTTCACAGCTGTGGCGGCAGTGCGTGCCAACAATGTCGGTTGTTGTTCTAAATCGGCAATCAGTTCTTTCGGTAATTTTTCGAAAGATAGATATTTATACATATCCTCTCGATTCATGCCTAATGATTTTGCCAGCTTTTGCTTGTTCTTTTTTAATTTCTCATCCAGAGAACTCAGACCGACATAAATTTCATAATCTGTTAAGTCTTCCCGTTTTAAATTCTCAGCCAAGGTTAACAGTGCAACTTCTTCATCTGATGCATCGATGACAATCACTTCAATGGTGTTTTTATTGAGAATTTGATGCGCTTTCAAGCGTCGTTCACCTGCAATTAACTCATATTTGTCCTGTACTCGCCGAACTGCAATCGGCTGCAATAATCCAATCTCCTCAATCGAGGCTGCTAAATCTTCAATATCTTGCTGATTGAATATTTTTCGTGGCTGATTGGGACTAGGTTGAATGTCTGTAATTTGGACATTACGACGTAATTCTTTCACATCGTTGACATGCTCTTGCTGAGCTTGTTGATGCTTTTGAGTATTTTGCTGAAGACGTTGTGCCAACAATTCTTTTGTACTTACCATAGGATTCTCAGAGTGCCTTTATTCAACACGATTGATGATTTCTTTCGCTAAATCTTGGAACGCTTTACGAACTTTAGAATTTTTATCTACGCGCAACAATGGCTGTTGTAAAATTGCTGCTTGATTGACTTTCGTACTCATTGGAATGGTCGTTTTTAACAATTCGCCGACCTGGCTTAAAGCTTCATCTCGTATCAGTTTACAGACGTTTTGACGTTCATCATGTTTAATCAGCAAAGCACCTAACAGTTTCAATTCGGGATTGACCCGTCTTATTTTACTTAAATGGTTAATTAAGTCAGTGACACCATATAGGCCATATTGTGAACCGGATTCAATCGGCACCATAACATGGGTAGATGCAGCCAAGGCATTACTGGTCAGAAGTTTTAGGCTTGGAGGACAGTCAATCAGGATGAAATCATATAATCCGTTTAATAATTCCAACTTGTTAGAGAGCTCTTCAGAGGGTCTTGGGGCATCATCTTTAAGTTGGTCTTCTGTTTTACCTAAAGTAAGTGAACCATAAATTAAAGAAACATTTTTAAAATTGGTTTCTTCTTGTAAGGCATCAGACAATAGGTTCAAATCACCTACCAGTAATTCAGCAGAAGTGGTTTCAACCTCACTCGGATGTCTTAATCCGATATGTAAACTTGCATTGGCTTGTGGATCTAAATCAATCACCAATACTTTATGCCCCAAGTCTGCTAGCTCTGCAGCCAGATGAACAACCGTGGTGGTCTTCCCGCAACCACCTTTATGGTTTGCTACAGCAATAATTTTAGTCGATTTATTTGTCATATCAGACCCCATTCGAATGATCCTAATATAGTGGAACTTGTAGCAACTTGCTACACTTTATTTGAATGATATTAAAGTACGAATCAATATCGGCTAACAAAGAAAACAAATTAAAGTTTTATATAAAATATAGCTAGCTAATTATAATTAGTATTAATTAATATAATTAAGTAATTATAATTAGGACAATTTTTCCCTTTTTAAAACAATATCTTACGTCTTTAAAGGTGGAAGGTTTGTCACCGAAAAGTGGAAGGTTTGTCACTGAAAGGTGGAAGACTTGTCACTGAAAGGTGGAAGACTTGTCACTGAAAGGTGGAAGAGCTGTCACTGAAAGGTGGAAGACTTGTCACTATGGTGGAAGACTTGTCACTGGTTTAAAAAAAAACATGAAATTAAGTTATAAAAATATTTAAATTCAAAACTTTAATCTGTTGATAAGTATCATGATCTGACTTTAAAGGTGGAAGACTTGTCACGCTTATTTTTATACTTGTGGATAAGTTATGTTTTCCCTTTAAAAATTGCAAAAAAAAGTCCGATTTAGTACTTGATTCTCTCTAAAGGTGGAAGCTTTGTCACTGAAAAGTGCTAAACCAAATGATTTTTTCACTTATAACGGTATTTTTGGCCACAAAAAAATGCAAAGAAAACGATTTAAGCTCTTCTCAGTTGATAAAAGTGGAAAGCTTGTCACTAATAAGTGGAAATTTTTTCAAAGTTTCCACCTTTGGGTTAAGGATTAGGCTAAATCTAAAAAAATGATGACATGCTTTCCACTCTTGATCTTTAGCACATCCTTTTAAAGGGATAAGCACTTAAAGTGAATCTGTAAGGTGAAGATGTTGAATGTTATTCCACTTTTATGTATAAATAGGGGGAATAACTTTTAATTTTTCACTTATGAGCGATTTTAACGAAAAACAAGAAATAGAATATTTACCTTATTGTATCGGCAATATTCGACAGAATGGAGTGGTGAGTACCAGTAACCGCTTAATTCGCCCTATTGAATTGTCTTCTAATGAATATAAGGCACTGCTTTATGCAATGGCGGTTGCAAACTATGGTGAAAAAAATAACCAAGATCGTGAAATTACCGAGAAAACCTATATCTATCTGCATAAAGAAGATTTGGGGGAATTGTTAGGACTCAATAAGAAGAATTCCATTAATGTGGCTATTGACCGGATTTATAGGGAACTTTCATCTCGGGTTGCTCATTTTGTAATTGAAGAGCCTGTAGATGACGTCAAGCGTAAAGTAAAAAAAGTCCATTCTGTGGTACCGATTATCCGGGAACTGCGCTGGGAAGATGATGCCAAAAATGCCTTGCAGATTCGCTTTACCAGTGAAGTGCTGCCTTACTTCACCCGTCTGGCCAGTGGGAATTTTACCACTTACCAGTTGAAAGATTTATTTGCTTTAGACTCTGTCACAAGTATGAGTCTATATTCTTATATTGTTAAAAATGAATTTAAGTATGCGAATCTCGACACCTATGAAGTTGAACTCACCTTAGAGAATTTAAAAGCGTTGATTGACATCGGTGAAAAAAAATATGACCGTTGGGTAGATTTTAGGCGTTATATTCTGGATAAAATTGTTGAAGAAATTAATACTAAAACCAGTTTGCAGCTAGAATATGACACTATTAAGAAAGGCCGTCCTATTGTGGGTGTGCGGTTTAAAATTATGAGTGGAGATACTGAAGCGGCTCTCCCGCAATTTAACGAAAAAACTCAAATCTATCTGGATGTAGATTTTGATGATAATGCCATCGTGAAAGAGCTGGGGGCAAAGTTTGATATGACCGTACGTTCCTGGTATATCTATGCCAATGATCCGAATTATACGCAGTTCAGCAAGTGGTTTAAGACCGAAGGCTGTTTAACCGATTCTCAGGCGAATGTTATTGTGAACGATATTATGTTTCAAATGGATTTTGCTGTGGCCGGTGCATCCATGAATGATTTCAAGAAAGAGATGAAATATAAGCTCAAAAATGATCCGACTTTTGTTCAGGAAAATCGCGAGCGTTTGAATGAGATTTTTGGTAAAGAAATTATTTAAAAAGTGTAGCAAATTGCTACAGCGCATTGAAAATATTCCGGGTGAATGATTTTTTTTTGCATGTCTGACATTTTTCGCAAATAACTAGAATATTTCTGGTACATCTTTTTAGTGAGATTAGCGGGCGCTCATTGGGAAAATGTCGCAGTTCGGACTTGCTACATCTTGTCTAAAATACAAGTGAAAATACCTAAATTCTGAATATCTAAAAAGTGTAGTAAGTTGCTACACTTTTTTCTTGGGGTCAAAAACTTACTATTATTCACGCCATAATCCCACGAAAAACTATGTCTTTTGCCACCTTCTTACGATGGCATGATTGAAAATTTTAGGCGAAATCACTGGATTAATGAGTTCGTGATTTGGACTGTCATAATCATGCCCAGGTGCAACAGCTACAAAAAGTCTGGAATATTGCCAATACCTTGACTGGCATCATAGAGGGAGAATTTGAAGCCAGAGACGATAAAAAATGTACTGGAATATTACGAGTTCTCCAAGCATTTGTTGCGTAAGGAAGAACTTAAAGACTCGCCAAATTATAAGGTGAAGCTATTTGAACGGGATAATGTGTTTAAACATCTGCTGATTAGAACACAGCAGTTGATTGAAAAGTTTTATGTGGAGTTTTAAAAACAGCCCGTGATGTGATCCGGGACAGGATGGGATCATGTTACAGCAGTGAATGATTATCTGGAGGCATCTCAGTTCATGGATTTAACTGAAGGTATCAGCGCTTATGTCAGTTGAAAGACTCCTTCGATTTACAGGAATTTTGCCAGCCATATAGTGTCTAAAAGCAATCGATTGACTTATGCCAACGGAAAAAGAAAGTAAATAGTAACAGCTCAAAGAGGCATGATGCCTCCTTATTTATTTTGTATGCTAAATAGCCTAAGTATGACAGGCCATTACTCAAATAGAAGAAAAGATTTTAGCAGTGATTCAGTGCAATGACCGGGATTTATCATATAGAACGGAGCAAAAAGGGACTTGTGAAAGCGTACCAGTAATCACTTCTATTTTTTTGAGCTTATTTAACAACATCCTCAATTATTTTTTAAATTAAGTTGCACTCAGGTGGCAAGCTGACCATGCCAGAAATCTTTAGCTATCCGGCCTCACCGCATCTGGCATCTGAACTGGATCGGCGTTCAATCGATTTCGAAAAAATTCAGCAGGCAGCCACTATACTGGCCGAGCGTTATGACCGGGTTCTGCTTGAAGGAGCGGGTGGATTAATGGTGCCGCTGACCCGGGACATGCTGACGATCAATTATATTGCAGCGCATCACTACCCTGTCATTCTGGTGACTTCAGGCCGTCTGGGCAGTATTAATCATACTCTACTGAGTCTGGAGCTACTCAAACAACGTGAAGTCACGCTTTATGCTGTGGCATTTAACCATGCTGATGACCACCAGGATCAAACGATTGCGATGGATACCATTCAATATTTAAAGGAGTATCTGACCCGGTATTTTCCAACAGCCGTATGGCTGGATATCCCTAAGCTTGCATGTCACGCTTAGACATGCCGTACTTTATTTCAATGCTGAGCCCACCATAGGGTCGACGGGCATTGAAAGAGAGCTGATAGCCATATTGTTTTAACAGGTTAGCAGTTAATGCCAGTCCTAAACCATGGCCATGCTGCTGAGCAGATTTGCGCCAGAAGCGTTGTCCTAAATGTTGAATATCTTCTGCTGTAAGTTGCTGGCCATTATCTTCAATCACCAGGCAACCAGACTGCATGGAAATCCAAATCTGTTCAGCCTGTGCATGCAGCAGTGCATTCTCAAGCAGATTTTTCAGTACGGTATACAGCACAAATTCAGGTAGCTGAATTTCGCCTAGACTTTCCCATTTCACCTGTATTTTTTTGTTCATTTCTGGATAGCGTGTACCTAAGTCTGCAAGAACTTTCTCAAGTGTGGGGCGAAGCCAGATGGCCTCAGTCATTTCCTGGAGACTGTTTTCTGATTGGGTCAGCAATAAAAGCTGCTCGAGTAATAGTGTATAACGCCGGATACTCTCATTGGCCTGCTGCAAATTGTGCTGAATGGATTCAGGCAGGTTCTGCTGCTGACCGATCAGCTGTGCCAGTTGTACATGGGTTTTAATTGCGGTCAGGGGACTGCGTAATTCATGTGCAGCATAGGCACTAAAGGCTTTCTCCTGTTGCAGACTGTCATTGAGTTTCTGAATCAACTGCGTGGAATTGTTGACAAAAGGCTGTACTTCTTGGGGAATGCTTGCAGGCTTGAGCTGCATTAAAAAATCTGCCGCCTCTGAATAGCTAAAGTTTTTCTGGTTCAGGTATTGACTGAGCTGATCCAAAGACCGGAACTGTCTGCGGATAATAAAGATGATCAGGGCAATACAGATTAGCAGTGAGAAGACCAAGGGAACCAGTACGGACTGTAGAATCTGCTGTAGTAAGGTATCCCTCAAGAACATACGTTCTGCCGCCACCACCTGAATATCACCACGACGCAGGACATAACTGCGCCATTCCGTATCACCCTGCTGCCAGGTGCTGAATCCTTCTGGTCGCTGGCTTAAATTTTGGGGGGCACCGCGTGTTTTGGCAATGACCTGATTATCTAACGAGATGTCAGAGCTAAAAAGAGAGACTTCACAGGCAATTAACTGGTTTGCATCATCATTCTTGGCTAATTTGGATAAGGTTGCATCCCCCAGACTATCCAGCGGTAGCTGCTGAATCAGCCGGGCAACCATTTGCGCAGATGCCGATAGGCGTTGATCCAGCGTGTCTTGTAAACGTTGTTTCAGGTCAATATACAGCCATGAAAATACCGCACTCCACAGCACAATAAACACGGCCAAAAGACTCATGGCCAAACGCCATTTCAAGCTGTGCTTAAACATGACGATGCTCAAACGGTTTGAAAATATAGCCCACACCACGAACGGTCTGAATCAAGTCTGGATGTAGTTTTTGTCTCAGGTGATAAATGTGTACATTCAGGGCATTGCTCTCGATAGCGTCCTGAAAACCATAGAGCTTGTCAATAAGCTGTTCATTTTTCAGGATCTGGTTGGGGTGGCTCATCAGGGTTTCCAGCAGGCTGAATTCACGGCGAGATAAACTCACGGCCTGGTCTTGGTAGGTCACAGTCTGGGTATCCCGATTCAGAACCAGGTCATCAAATTGCAGTGTATTCGAGGCAAAGCCGCGGTGGCGACGGGTGAGGGCATGAATCCGGGCAATCAGTTCCTCCAGCTCAAAGGGTTTGGTCAGGTAGTCATCGGCACCGGCATTCAGGGCCTGAACACACTGATCGGTCCGCAGCCGTGCCGTCAATACCAGTACCGGGAGATCAATCTGGTCGCGTCGCCAGCTGTGCAGCAAGTCCAGGCCATCCTGATCCGGCAGGCCTAAATCCAGTAAACACAAATCGACAGCACTATGCCGGATAAAATAATCTGCAGCACGTGCGTGACTGACATGCTCCACTGAAATATTCAGATAGTTCAGAGCAGCACAAATGCTCTGTGCGATATAGGGATCATCCTCAACCAATACAATAAACATAGAACATCCTGATCAAACTGCCATTATTTTATAAATGATTTGGGCTGTTAATGTTGTCTTAATTTTAGTTTTTCAATAATGCAGTCCTAACAGGAGGAGATCAGCTGGATGTTGAAGTGGATATTGGGTGCCGTGATCGGCGGTGGAATCATGACGGGAACTGCACATGCAGACTTTTTACCACCGGATCAGGCTTTTCAGTTTCAGGTGGTTTCTACAAGTCAGGATCAGGCAGAGCTTAGCTGGAAAATCGCAGAGGGTTATTATCTGTATCATGACCAGCTTAAAGTGTCTCATCAGCAGACCCCAGTCAAGTTGGCATTGCCCAAACCTGAAGACAAAGATGATCCCAATTTCGGTTTGACTCAGGTGCATTATGGGCAAGTCAAAACCAATATGAATGTCCAGCCCAACCAGCAGTTTGCGGTGCAGTGGCAGGGCTGTGCAGAAAGCGGTTTATGTTATCCGGTGCAACGCACCACAGTAAAAACTGATGCAGATGGTTTATTTCCAGCGCAAAACTTGAGCAAGCCTCAAAAGCTGCTGGCCAGCACTACACAGCCAGAAGCAAACGAAAAGATTTTGACTACTCAGAAAGATGAGCTCCAAGCTATAGGGCAAACTCAAAGTACAGATCAAGCACTGGCTGAAGAAAAGGTGGAGAAAGTGCAAGTCGCTGCAGTTTCCGACCCTGTCGTGCAGCCTGAGGTGGAATTAACAGAGAAAAACGACCAGCTTATTACAGACCCTAAAAATCAAACTTCATCAGCAGGCATGAATGACCAGTGGAACAATGACCAGTATTTTTTAAGTTTGCTGTCGAAACAAGGTCTGTTGATTAATGCTCTGATTTTTCTCGGGCTTGGCATTCTGCTGGCATTTTTACCGTGTTCTTTACCTTTAATTCCAATTTTAACGGGAATTCTGGTTCAGCAGCACCGGGGCTACCGTGCTGCACTGATTGCGCTGGTCTTTGTTTTGGGTATGGCACTGGTCTATGCGGTCATAGGACTTGCTGTGGCACAGCTCGGTTACAGTTTTCAGCGCTGGTTTCAAAGTCCGATATTCATCAGTATTTTCAGCATTCTGTTTGTTTTGTTCGCGCTTAATCTGTTCGGAGTATTTCAGCTGTCCTTACCTCAAGGCATGTTACAGCGGCTGGATCAATGGCAGCAAAAGCAGAAGGGTGGCACGCTGATTGGTGCTGGTCTCATGGGCATGATCGCGGCACTGATTGTCGGGCCATGTATGAGTGCACCGTTGGCCGGTGCCTTAATCTATGTGTCTCAGCTTAATCAACCGATTTTGGGTGCCAGCTATCTGTTTGTCTTAGGCCTTGGGCTGGGCTTGCCACTATTTATCGCAGCTGTATTTGGGTCCCATCTTTTACCCAAACCTGGCATCTGGATGGATCGCCTGAAGTTTAGTTTTGGCTTTGTCATGCTGGCCCTGGCCTTGTATTTTGCCCGCCCCCTATTGCCCGGCATTTTATACCTGAGCCTTTTGGGTGTAGTACTGATCACCTGTTCAGGCTACTTCTTGTTCAAGATGCTGCCCCATGTGCATCGGTCTGTATCGAAAATAGTCCTGATGCTGCTCAGTGGTTTACTGGTCTTTGCAGGAGGCATGCAGCTCTATCATGTCTGGAGTCAGGTACAGGTCGCCCATGTGGAATCACGGCTTGAATGGCAGAAGGTCAGTACAGCCGCAGAATTGCAACAGGTTTTAGCCAAACATCCTGCACAGCCAGTGGTAATTGATGTGTATGCGGACTGGTGTGTGGCCTGTCAACCGATTGAAAAGGAAGTGATTCCACGTAGTGATGTCCAGACGGCTTTACAAAATGTGGTTCGTATCAAATTAGACCTGACCCACTATCATCCAAGTCAGGATGAGCTGCTAAAAGAATGGCAAATCCTCGGTCCACCCACCTTTATATTTTTAAATGCAGCGCATCAGGAGCAGCGTGAGTTGCGCTTGACCGGAAGCTTTAGTGCGGCACATTTACTAGGCACATTGCAGCAACTACAAGGGGAGCAACCATGATGATTTCCAGTGATGCACTGCATCTGGGACCTTTGATGTTGCCTTGGACACTCATGATTGTTGCCACTGGCTTGATGCTGTTATCTGCCCTCCTGTTTGGATTAGCCAGAAAGTATTCATGGTCTAAACAGCTGCTTGGCCAAAGTCAGGATTTGCTCTGGAGCAGTTTTTTGCTAGGGATGCTGGGTGCACGTCTTGTTTTCGTTCTGCTCAATGCCGAGCTGTATTTTGCAGCACCCATCGACATACTGAAAATCCAGGACAAAGGTTTTCATTTATGGGGTGGGGTGCTGATTGGCGCTTTGTGGTATGTCATTCGCAACAGACAGCTGCAGACCCGATTCAAAGCCATCTTGCTGATCATCTTTGTACTCTGGGTCGGGCTTGGGCTCGCGTTCAAATCCAGTCTAAAAACTGAAGCAGCGTTTCCTGATCTAGCCTTTGCTGGACTAGAACAGGAACGTCTGGGTACAGATAAGATTCCACTCAGCCAATTCATTGGCCAGCCCACGGTAATTAATTTGTGGGCGAGCTGGTGTCCGCCGTGTCATCGCGAAATGCCGGTATTGGCCAAAGCAGCCAAGCAGCATCCTCAAGTGAATTTTGTCATGCTGAATCAGGGTGAGGAGGTAGCCACCGTAAATGCCTATTTAAGAAAACATCAGTTTCAATTTAAACATGTCCTGCTGGACCCATATGGTGAACTGCCACAGCAGCTGAATAGTTTTGGCCTGCCAACGACGCTGTTTTTTAATGCTCAAGGCCAGCTGGTCGAGCGGCATATGGGGGAACTCAGTCCGGCCATGTTGCAGCAATATTTAAACAGAATTTCAGATCAACCTTAAAAAAACGGAAGGACTTAGTATGAACAGAATTTACCGGGTACTGGGTGCAGGCATGTTCCTGATCATGAGCATGCACACGCAGGCGAATATTAAACAGAATATTGAAAAACAGGGTTTTGTGTTTGTAAAACAGATTCCGGCACCGCAAGGAATGACCGGTTGGGTGGGGCATGAAGACCAGTACTCCAATACAGTATTTATCTCCAACGATGACAAATATTATATCAAGGGCGAACTGTTTGATGCGCAAGGGAAAAGCCTGTCCAATGAGCAGATTGAAAAGCATATGAAAAAAGCGGTATTGGATGATGTCTGGAAAACCCTGGAAAAATCGACCTGGATTCAGGATGGCAAGCCGGATGCACCACGAGTGGTTTATGTCTTTTCCGATCCGAATTGTCCATATTGCTATAAATTCTGGCAGGCGGCTCGGCCTTGGGTCGAATCAGGCAAGGTACAGCTGCGTCATATTCAGGTCGGTGTGATCCGTGAAGAAAGCCGTGGTCAGGTGGCAACATTGTTAATGTCGAAAAATCCAGCAGCAGTTTTTAATGATATAAACAAGAATAAAGGCAAAAAGCAGCTCAAGAAAATGGCAAAGATTCCTGCAGAAATTGCTGCAAAAATTGATGCCAACCAGGCCCTAATGGGGAAATACGGCTTTTTCTCCACACCGTCGATGGCCTGGAAAAATAACCAGGGTGAATTTAAATCTACTCAAGGCCTGGCGATGGACGTCAAAGAAATTTTTGAACAATAAGATCGGATGAGATATGTCCACTTTGGATCATCCACGGGTATTGTTTGCTTTGGAATGAACCGCTCTGGCAGGGAACCGGAATGGTCTGACATTAATTGCATTTGGTTTTGTGATTGAAAAATCCAACCGGCTATTGTAATTAGTCGATCATGAACGTTATGCATAAAAAATAGCCTATGCACAGTGGATGGGGATTGCGGTGATTGTGTTTTGCATGTTGGTGAATATCGCCTCAATCCTGCAATATCGAGGGGGATGGACATCACTGGGACCGCCGGAATTTATTGAAGGTTATTATACCCAGCATCCTGTATGGCTAAACCTGTTTACTGCTTTTAGCGGGCTGCTTCTGATCATTTCTTTTTGGTTGCATTAAGAGGAGGGCTAGGCGCAATACAGCTCGTACAGCTTTTGCATCAGGCTCAAGACCTTGGGATCACTCAGACGATAGAAAATCTGCTTGCCCTCACGTCGGGTGCCAACCATGTTGGCCTTACGCAATACAGTCAGCTGTTGTGAAAGTGTAGGTTGATGAATGTCAGTAGATTCTTCAATTTCCTGAACATTCATTTCCCCATCGACCAGGACACATAAGATTTTCAGACGATCAGGATTGGCCAAAACTTTTAGGCATTGGCTGACGAAATCGACTTGAGAAAAATCAATTTTGGCATTTTCAGCAATCATATCCATAAATGTCCTCACAACTTTTGATGTAGCCCGTGCAGTTTACATAATTTACCATAAAACTGCTTGATTAATATTTTTTATTATATAATATAAAAAAGTATATTGTATAGGGATTAATTCATCATGCATGACTTCCTCATCGCATTTATTGGCGGCTTAATGCTCGGGCTTTCCGTAGTTGGTTATCTTTACGTCAATGGCCGTATTGCAGGAATCAGTGGTTTGATTGGGCAAGTATTAAACTCAAAAACCATGTTTAAAACGCCTGCAATCTGGTTTTTATTAGGCTTGATCCTCACACCGTTTATTTATGGTCTGTTTGTACAACCTGAAATCGAATTGAATGCCAGCCCACTGATGATGATTGTGGCAGGTCTGCTAGTGGGCTTTGGGACACGCTTAGGTTCGGGCTGTACCAGTGGTCACGGAATTTGTGGCATCAGTCGCCTGTCTAAGCGTTCTATCATCGCGACCATGACTTTCATGTTTGCAGGTTTTGTCGCTGTTTATATTATCCGTCATATCACAGGAGCATTCTAAAATGAAAAATGTGTTTGCCTTTTTATTTGGTGCGCTGTTCTCTGTGGGATTGATGGTATCAGGCATGTCCAATCCGGAAAAAGTACTCGATTTCCTGGATCTGTTTGGCGATTGGGATGCCAGTCTGGCCTTTGTCATGATGGGCGCGATTGCGGTGGCCTTTATTCCCTTCCAGAAAGCATTACGTACGGCGCAACCGAAAACAGTATTTAATGACCCTATTGATTTACCTAAAAATAATCAGATAGATAAAAAACTGATCACAGGTGCGGTTTTATTTGGTGCAGGTTGGGGCATTGCCGGCATCTGTCCGGCGCCAAGTTTCACCTTGATCGGTTTGGGCCACTATCAAGTGCTCTATTTTATTGTAGCAATGCTGGTGGGTGTATGGATTCACCGTAAATGGTCAGGAGCTTAACGATGTCAAACTTACCTATAGTAAAAGATTTTTTTCACGAAGATACCAATACCTTCAGTTATGTTGTACGTGATCCTGCAACCAAAGCCTGCGCCATTATTGATAGCGTTCTGGATTACGATCCGGCATCAGCAAGTACCTCAACTATTCATGCCGATAAAATTATTGCCTATATTAAAGAGCAGGGTTTAACGGTCGAGTGGATTCTGGAAACCCATGTCCATGCTGATCATCTGACTGCAGCGCAATACCTCAAAGCTGAGTTAGGTGGCAAGATTGCCATGAGCCAGAAAATTGGTATTGTTCAGCAAACTTTTGGCGCGATTTATCATCTGGATATTAAACAATGGAATGCCCAGCAGCTCTTTGATTATTTATTTGAAGATCATGAGTCGTTCCAAATCGGAACATTGAAAGCCTATAACATTCCAACACCGGGACATACGCCTGCTTGCCTGAGTTATGTGATTGGTGATGCGGTTTTTGTGGGTGATACCCTGTTTATGCCAGATTATGGTACAGCACGTTGTGACTTTCCGCGTGGCAGTGCAGAACAGCTTTATGATTCGGTACAAAGCCTGTTTCAGTTGCCAGAAGATACCCGGGTCTTTTTATGTCATGACTATTTGCCTGAAACACGTGAATCCTATGTGTGTGAATCTGATATACAGACACAAAAGACACAGAATATTCATATTCATCAGGGAATCAGTAAAGCTGAATTTGCTCAGATGCGCAACCAGCGGGATTCAGGACTGAGTATGCCTAAACTGATTCTACCGGCGATTCAGATCAATATGAAAGCAGGGCAGTTTCCTGAGCCAGAGCAAAATGGTGTTTCTTACCTCAAGCTTCCTCTTAACTACTTCAAATAAGCTTGTGTCGTGATTCAACAAAAAGTTCAACCTTTATTGAATCATTTTTGTGGATAAGGGAGAGGGCGATGTGGGCATTAATACTGGAAGGATTGGCGATTGGTGGCTTGCTGGGTCTAACCGGTGCTGGTGGCGGCATTCTGGCTGTACCGGCACTGATGGCGAGTCAGGGTTGGACGGTAGCTCAGGCTGCGCCGGTGGGCTTGCTGGCAGTCACGCTGTCGGCCTTGGTTGGAACGTTCGAAGGTTTATTCAAGCGTATTGTACGTTATCGCGCTGCGCTCTGGATCGCGCTGATCAGTATTCCTTCAGCCCGTTATGGCGTGCATCTGGCTGATATCGTTTCTCCAGTCTGGCTGACGCTGGCTTTCAGTCTGGTCATGCTGATTGTTGCTTACCGGATCTTCTTTAATAAAGTCCATGATCATGGTAATGCACCGTGCAAGGTCAATCAAACGACCGGTCGTCTGATCTGGAATGTGAAAACGGCCTCCTTTCTGGCTGGTATTGGTGTAGTGGCAGGTTTATTAACGGGTCTGCTTGGCGTTGGGGGTGGTTTTGTTATTGTTCCAGCCCTGCGTAAATTCACCGATCTCGATATGCGCAGCATCGTGGCGACCTCTCTCATGATTATTTTCCTGATTGGTGGGGTCAGCATTTCTGCACACGTACTGGAGGGCTTTCAATATCCTGTTTCGGTCACACTGGCCTTTGTCCTGGCCTGTATTGTCGGGATGTTCATTGGACGCAGTCTGATGCATCGGATTGACAGTAACAAGGTACAGAAAATATTTGCCACAACCGTGGTTGGGGTAGCTATGTATTTAATCTATTCAGCGCTCATGGGCTAAAACAGACGATTAAGTACCTAAACTAAAGCGCTTTAATCTCCCTGAGCATCGTTTATGCAATGTGAATATCGTTTTAATGGCCGAGGAAGAATGAAAATGATGAAAACTGCAGAGCAATTGATCCGGAATGCAAAAAGCCGGATTCAGGAAGTCAGCGTAAATGAATTGTTTGAGGCGATGCAAAACCATAAAACCATACTGATTGATGTTCGGGAACCAGATGAATTCCAAGCAGCAGCGATAGACCGGGCGGTGAATTATCCACGTGGTATTTTGGAAATGCGAATTCACCAGCATCCCTTAGCCAGTCATCATTGTGATACCCAGCAGGCACTGGAACATCTTAAAGATCAGCCGATTTATTTGATTTGTGGTACGGGTGGACGTTCAGCACTGGCAACCGATACCTTACAGAATATGGGTTTTACCCAGGTCAAGTCGGTTCAGGGTGGTTACCAGGCCTGGCTGGAACAGGGCTATCCGGTAGAAAAATAAGCTATTGAATATATAAATGAATGCTGATTTCTTTATTTGAGGTGAAGCAATGAAATACAAAGAATTAACCCAGAACATTTCGGGCAGTTTAAGAACTTTAAGTCAGGATTCGCCTGATTTAATGAAAAGTTTTAACCAATTGTCACAGACTGCTATGCGTGATGGCGTGATTGATCCGAAAACCAAGGAGTTAATTGCCTTGGCGATTGGTGTGGCGGCACGTTGTGATGGTTGTATCGGTTTTCATGTTCGAACCTTAGTCAAAATGGGCATGACCCTACGGGAACTGGAAGAAGTTTTAGGCGTTGCCGTCTATATGGGTGGAGGACCTTCATTGATGTATGCCGCAAATGCCCTAGAGGCATTTAAAGAGTTTTCCAGCTGATTGAATCGTTTAGTAAATGGAGGCTGAAATGAGTCAGCACTGGAATGAATTGTATGCCCGGACGCAAGATCTGTATGGCACAGCAGCAAATCTTTTCATTCAGCAAATTTCGGACAAAATCCGAATAGAGGGTAAAACACTGGCAATTGCTGAAGGTGAAGGACGGAATATCTTATACCTGGCTGAGCGGGCAAGACAGCAGGGTTACCCTTTTTCAGCGGAAGTCTGGGATTATTCTGATGTTGCTTTGACGCATCTGTCCAGCAAGGCTGAAGCCCAAGGGATAAAAGTTGAACTTAAACATGTTGATTTAACAGTAGCTCAATGGCCATCGGAGTTTTATCAAAATGTGATCTGTGTATTTGGTCATTTCGATATAGAAACACAAAAACAGGTTTTAGAAGGCATAAGAAAATCCTTGCTCAACGGTGGATGGTTTATTGGTGAGCTATATTCAAAGGAACAGATCGACTATAAAACCGGTGGTCCTTCAAATGTCGAATATTTATACGATCCTCGTTGCATTCTAGAAGTCTTCGGACAGGACCACATCCATCACTTTTATGTCGGGGAGCAAGAAAGGCAGGAGGGAAAATTACATTGTGGTAAATGCCATGTTATTCAATTTGCGATACAAGTGAGGAAGTAGAGCATAAGTGAATTTAATACATTTTGCTGACGATAAGGTCCTGCATTCTCATCATCAATATTTTTAGGGGGGATTACCATTACCGTAAAAATTCTCATTAAGACTAGGGAATGTATCTTTTTACTGATCTGTACCTTTTTTAATTTTCCTCTGTTCTTTAATTTAGTACCATCAATATAACTTACGCTGACGAGCTGGATTCACTGAATGAAGTATATGGAAATCAGAGATTTGATTGAGGCTGAATTGAAAAAATACAGTTCTAATCAAATGATTCCATCGGAACGTTACTTGGCATTAAAGTTTAACTGTTCAAGGGAAACAGTGCGTAAGGCTTATGAACAGCTTCGTGCCGAAGATAAAATTTACAAACGGCAAAATCTCGGCTGGTTTGTGAGTAATAAAAAAATTCAATACTATCCAAACTCAATTGAAAATTTTCGTTCTTATATGAAGGCACAGGGTTTTAATGCCAGAACAGAACTGATCTCGACCAGACAGCTGGAGCGATTTGATCACAGTGATGTTTTTAGTGAAGCAACGAGAAGACTCGGCTTTATTGAAATTATCCGTTTACGTTATGCTGATGATGTCCCGGTACTCCTTGAATACAATTATCTGCCTGTTGCGCTATTTCCAGATGTGCTGAATTATGACGTGATTACTTCGGTCCAAGATGTCATTAAAAATCACTTTGATTATGATTATACGAGTAGTCAGTTAAAAATTAAAAATACCGGTGTCTCTCATTTTGAGAGCCAATATTTAGGAATTCCTATAAGCCAAACAGCAACTTACATTGAACGTATTTCAAAATCAAACGATCTGGTGATTGAATATGACATCGAAATCTGGTCTCAGGACAAAATTGAAATGACCCTAGATATTCACGCATAAGCTTATATTTATCTCCAATCCATTCAAATCCTAAAAACTTCTGTGTTTTTAGGATTTTTTTTTTTAAATAATTTTAATTATTAAGCATTCTATTTTTATATTTAAAAGGCTAAACTTGCCTCCAATTTAATACTGGTATGTACCACTTAATTTTGGGACAAACCTTAAATATTAAATGTATTTGAAAATACTGTGTAGATGTTTGCTTAAATGATGACTCTCCATTACCACATGATGATCTGGCTCAGGAATATTGATAATGACCACAATGACTGATGATTTAGGTCATGGTATGGGCAATGCCTGGGAACATAAAGACTGGGCACATATTTCTGATCCAGAATTACAAAGCCTGCAGCAGCAGTATTCCTGTTTACAAGGTCATATTCAGATTTTGTGGTGTAGTCCACGGCCATTTTCATCTGCAGTATTGGTTAAAGTAGAGCAGGATCTTGTGAGCAGGGATGAAATAGTCGCGCATCAGTATTTGATTAAGCGCAGCCATTGTTCCTTTCGTCGTGCCCGCGATATTTTACAGGAGCATGCCGTTCTTCAGCATTTAGCTAGCAAAGAAATTCCTGTTGCAGCATTGATTAGCTCAAATCAAGGTCTGACCGCTTTAGAGCTAGGTGACTGGACCTATGAAGTCTATGCAAAAGCAGCCGGCTTAGATCTGTATGCAGATCAGCAATCCTGGAAACCTTTTTTCTATGCTGAACATGCTGCGAAAGCGGGGCAATTACTGGCAAGCTTACATATGGCCATGCAGGATTTTCCTGAGCGGCAAGGCCGATCAGCATCTTATTTATTGTCCAATCAGCAGCTTTTAAACAGTGAAAATATCGTTACAGCCATTCAACGGCGCATTGTAAACAGTCCAGAATTAAGCCGTTACTGTGCCGACAAAAATTTAGATCCTTACTTTTTAGATCAAATCTTACAGGTTCACCAGCGTATTCAGCCTGTATTGCAACAGGCAAGCAGAATTTGGACCCATAACGATTTACACGCTTCTAATCTATTTTGGTCAGCACCGGATGCCAAAGCGGAGATTACTGCCGTAATTGATTTTGGTTTATCTGACCGAAATTCGGCACTTTATGATCTGGCTGTGACGATTGAACGTAATTTCATTGATTGGTTGGAATTAAAGCAGAACCCACATATTCCGATTGATGAAGCCGGTTTAACCGCTTTTCTCCATGCTTATTTTTCCGAGATACATCCACAAGAAGATTTTAGTATTTTGCCAGAACTGCTGAAAATCGTGCATTTGGATTTCGCTTTTTCAGAGCTTGAGTATTTTGTTGGGATTACTCAAAACCAGCAACATGCAGATGCTGCTTATTACGACTGGATTATCGGTCATGTGGACTGGTTCTTTGGCGAACAAGGTCAACAATTTACCCAGACCTTAACCCGGCTCATTCAAGATGAATTGCAATCTTCTCAATGCTCTCTCTAAACCCAGCATCATCACCCACTTCACAGACATAAGGTTTCGTATGAACACTCGTCAACTCAAACAGAATGTATTAATCCGATCTTTAAATATGATCATTCTGTCGCAGCTGTGTTTAGTCCCGCTGACTTATGCTGAAGACGATGTTCAAAAGCTTGACACGATTGTTATCACAGCCGATCAAAGCATTCCTTACTCGAGTGCTAAAGTGAATGTTGAGGGATTTGCTACGGACAGTCTGCAAAAAATACCTGCATCGGTCTCTATTTTGACTGCTGATCTTATTGCTGAACAACATGCCCGTGTGCTGAGCGATGTTATAAAAAATGATGCAGCCATCGGTGAGGGCTATGCTGCAATTGGCTATTATCCAAACTTTGTCTCGCGTGGCTTTGCACTCGATTTGGCATCTAGCTACCTCATTAATGGCAATGTGATTCGTGGTGAACAAAACGTCGCACTTGAAAATAAAGAACGTGTGGAAATTTTAAAAGGCATGTCCGCGATTCAAAGTGGGATGTCGACCCCGGGTGGGGTTGTGAATTATGTCACCAAGCGACCGAAAGATATTCAGGCACTGACATTCTCGGCCGATCAACACGGCCAGTTTTCAGTGGCAACTGATCTCGGTGGTTTTTGGGGTGATGAGCAACAATTCGGATATCGCATCAATCTGGTGAATGAACAGATGGAGTCTTATGTCGATCATGTCGATGGTGAACGCTATCTAGCGGCATTGGCCTTAGATTGGAAAACATCTGAGCAATCCAAATTAGAATTTGATCTTGAAGCACAGCGTTCCGAACAAAAATCAGTGCCAGGTTATCAATTACTGGATGGTAAAGTCCCAGAAAATGTGAAATGGGACCGATTGCTGGGTTATCAGACTTGGGGCAAACCGGTCACGATCGATAGTCTGAATAGCAGTTTAAAATATAGCTATGCATTGAATGATGACTGGAACTTGGGACTCGTTGCAGCACACAGTAAATCCAGAGTTGATGACTATTCAAGCTTTGCTTATGGTTATTATCGGGAAGGCTGTCTGGAAGAGTATTCTTGTAACACGTTTGGTAAAGCTGGCGAGTATGATATTTATGATTTTCGTAATCCGGATGACACCTTTAAAACCAATCAATTTAAAGTCAAATTGGATGGGGTGATTGATACCAATTGGGTACAACATCACCTTAACTTTGATTTGACTTACACCGATAAATCTAGAAATCGTTACAACGGTATAAACCAGTACATAAATTCAGAAGACTATGTTGGTAATATTTACCAAGATACCTACGACAGGATCCCAGAAGAAGGAAATCTAGGTCCTTATTTTAAAGCTTTAGATAGTGAACAGACTGCTTTTACGGTTTTAGATCGTATTGAGTGGAATGAGAAATGGTCTACTTTGATTGGTGGAAAATGGATCGAGCTTGATGAACAAGCACATGCTTATGATGCAGAGGGTAAGCAGGTAATAAAAGTTCGTGATACGGATTTAGGCAAATTTTTACCACAGTTTGCAGTGAGTTATAGCCCGGTAGAGTCAACAACTCTGTATGCCTCTTATGCCAAAGGTTTGTCAGATGGAAAGACAGCGCCTTGGTTTGCAGAGAATGCTGCTGAAACTCTAGCGCCGATCTATTCAGAGCAATATGAAATTGGCCTAAAACAACAGATCAAGCAGTTTTTATTGACTGCCTCGCTATTTGATTTACACCAAGACAACCAATATAGCAAGCCGATTTCAGGACTTCGCTATTTTGTTGCGGAAGGCGAACAACATAGTCAGGGTCTGGAGCTCGGACTGAATGGTGCATTAACCGATCATCTGGCCTTAACTTCATCTTTAGCCTTGACTAAAGCCCGTTTAGAAAATGTAGAAGCGGTTGAATATGGCAATCATCAGGCGCAAAACGTGCCAAAAGTTCGTTTCGCAACACATCTTCGCTATAACGTACCGAGCATTGCAGGTTTCACTGTTCTGGCAGGTGGTCAATACAGTTCCAGCAAATATGCTAACAAAGAGGGTGCTGCGAAAGTCGCAGGTTATAGTGTGGTTGATTTAGGCGCTGCTTATCAATTTAAGCTAAATACGACCGATGCATTGCTACGCT
This sequence comes from Acinetobacter sp. YH12151, assembly GCF_013418355.1. Classification (NCBI taxonomy): domain Bacteria; kingdom Pseudomonadati; phylum Pseudomonadota; class Gammaproteobacteria; order Moraxellales; family Moraxellaceae; genus Acinetobacter; species Acinetobacter sp. YH12151. Next base: position 26,601 of record NZ_VPCG01000033.1, read on the forward strand.
TGAATATTAATAATCTGTTCAACAAGAAATACTGGCGTGATGCAGGTGAATTTTTGGGTGACGATTATTTATTCTTGGGTTCGCCGCGTACAGCAACCTTGTCATTCAATCTGAACTTCTAAATTGGCTGCTTAATCAGGTTATATTGCTATGGAAAATATAGAAATTGCAGCGTTCATTTTAAATGTTTTAGGTGTCTGGTTGACGTCTAAACAATATAAAGCCTGCTGGGTAGTGAATATTGTCGCTGTATTTCTGTATATCATTATTTTTTATCGTGTCAATTTATTTGCAGACGCAGCATTACAAGCCGTATTTATCTTGATGCAACTCTATGGCTGGTATAGCTGGTCGAAGAAAGATCAAGACCAGGATCTGACTGTACAGATTGGCTATTTGAATAAAAAAATCTGGGTATATAGCCTGATTGTGGGTATTGTCGCTGGTCTGGTGATTGGTGCCTTATTTGCTCATTTCACCGCAGCGTCACTACCTTGGTTGGACTCCATGTTAGCCTCTTTTAGCTTGGTGGCAAGTTATTGGGCGGCAAAAAAATATATTGAAAGCTGGGGCTTGTGGTGTGTTCTAGATGTGATTTATGTCGGTATGTACACCCATAAATCATTGTATTTAACAGCCGTACTCTATTTTCTCTTTATTCTTCTTGCACTGAATGGCTGGAGAATGTGGCGAAATCTTTATAGAGTGAAATTATCTTGAAATGACACTATTGCAAATAGAAATTTGAGGTGATGCTCTTTCCTTTAAAAAAAGTGTTTATAGACTAAAAACTTTATTTGAATTGGCCGCAGCTTGAAGATGTTGCTGATATTTTGTGAAAGCTAGCTACCATACATTCAAAGCGAACCGAAGTTCGCTTTGAATGTATTTCACTTCTTAAAAGAACCCGGCTGGTTTGGTCGAATAGCTCACTAACAGATTTTTGGTTTGTTGATAATGATCCAGCATCATTCTGTGATTCTCACGACCAATGCCGGATTTTTTATAGCCACCGAAAGCCGCATGCGCAGGGTAGATGTGATAACAGTTGGTCCAGACCCGACCGGCCTGAATGGCACGGCCAGCACGGTAGGAAGTATGCGCTGAGCGTGACCAGACCCCGGCACCGAGTCCGTAAATCGTATCGTTGGCGATCTTGATCGCATCATCAAAGTCTTTAAAGGTGGTCACAGCCAATACAGGCCCGAAGATTTCATCCTGGAAGGTCTTCATGTCATTGGTGCCTTTAAAGATAGTCGGCTCAATATAGAAACCTTGACCCACTTCCTGACGTGCTTCACCACCAGTCAGGATCTGTGCGCCTTCTTCACGACCAGTGGCAATACAGCCCAGAATCTTGTCCTGCTGTTCCTGTGAGGCTTGCGCGCCAATCATGGTGTCAGTATCCAGCGGATGCCCGGTTTTAATCCGTTTCACCCGTTCAACGGCACGCGCCAGAAATTCGTCAGCAATACTTTCCTGGATCAGCGCACGCGATGGACAGGTGCAGATTTCACCCTGGTTCAGGGCAAACATGGCAAAACCTTCCAGCGCTTTGTCCAGATAATCGTCTTCCTGATCCATGATGTCGGCAAAGAACAGATTCGGTGATTTACCCCCCAGTTCCAGCGTCACCGGAATAATATTTTCGGTGGCATATTGCATGATCATCTGACCGACGGCGGTGGAACCGGTAAAGGCAATCTTGGCAATGCGTGGGTTGGTGGCTAGCGGGCGACCGACTTCAACCCCATAACCATTGACGATATTCAGGACACCCGGTGGCAAAATATCCTGAATCAGTTCAGCCAGCACCAGAATGCTGACCGGAGTCTGTTCTGCAGGTTTCAACACAATGCAGTTGCCCGCAGCCAGGGCAGGTGCCAGTTTCCAGGCAGCCATCAGAATCGGAAAGTTCCACGGGATAATCTGACCCACGACGCCCAACGGCTCATGAAAATGATAAGCAATCGTATCTTCATCAATTTCGGAAATGCCGCCTTCCTGCGCACGAATACAGCCGGCAAAATAACGGAAATGATCAATCGCCAGCGGAATATCGGCAGCCAGCGTTTCACGGATCGGTTTGCCGTTATCCCAGGTTTCTGCCACTGCCAGCAGTTCCAGATTTTGTTCCAGACGATCGGCAATTTTCAACAGAATATTGGAGCGGGTGGTCGGCGATGCTCTGTTCCATTGTTCTTTGGCTTTGTGCGCTGCATCCAGGGCCAATTCAATGTCTTCTACAGAAGAACGCGGAACCTTGGTAAAGACTTTGCCATCTACCGGAGAGATGTTGTCAAAGTATTCACCTTTGACCGGAGCGACCCATTCGCCGCCAATAAAATTCTCGTATTGTGCTTTAAAATGAACTTTTGAATCAGGTTGATTAGGATCGACGTAACGCATATTTATTTCCTTTGCTTATTTTCGTATGGCAAAACCGCTTCTACAGCTTTGGTATAAGGTACTTCTGCATCTTATTTGATTAATATAACTGGTATAAGGTTGGAAAAAGGTTGGAGCTAGCATGTTCACGATATTTTCATCCATTTTAAAAAAATAACGATTACAGCGGATGTAAATCATGAATTGTTGTGAGAATAAGGAATGATGACAAAACAAGATTTGATGGAAAAAAGGCACAATACTGATCAGCTTCGGCAAAACAGCAGTTTGTCTCCCTTACATGCAGAACAGCTGGGACAGAGTATTGCCAGCTCCTGGCAACGTTCATCCTCGGCTGAAATCCCGAAGAATCGTTTAGCAGCACCGCTGACGGATTTAAAAAAGACCACTTCTTCCTCAACTTTAGCCCAAGCCCTGCAACATTGTGCTCAGGATTTAAAACATATTGCCGAGCAATCTTCTATGGTGCTGGCGGTCGGAGATATCGGCAGCACCATCATTTGGGCAGCTTCTAGCCCACAAATGCAAAGTGCCGCAGAAAGTGTACATTTTATTGAAGGTGGGCAATGGCGCGAAGAGCTAGTCGGAACCAATGCATTGGCATTATCCTTAAAAACTCAACAATCCAGCTGTGTCTTTTCCAGTGAACATTACATGTCCTCCATTCATGATTGGGTTTGTTACGCTGCCCCGATTATTGATCCCTATTCAAAACAGGTCTTAGGTGTCATTGATCTGTCGACTACCTGGCCAAAGCATAACAGTTTAGCACTACTAGCTGCGGAGCGCTGTGCTACGATCATCCAGTCGGCTCTACTAGAATGCCAGAAGCAGCGCCTGTTTATTCGAGCTTTTTCAGTACCTCAAGTGCTGTTTAATGGCAAGATGCTGGTTCTGACTCCTCGACAGATTGAAATTCTGACCATTCTAGCCTTATGTCCGCAGGGTCTGAGTCTAGATACATTGCATCAAGCCTTATATGGCGAGCGCAAGGTCAGTATGGGGACTTTAAAAGCAGAAATGTCACAATTACGCGATTTATTAGGTGGTATGCTGGGTTCCAGACCCTATCGTTTATTGGCGCATGTAGAGGCTGATTTTTTAATGACAGAGCAATCTTTAGATGCTGGGTATATCGATTCAGCCTTGAAATTATGTACCGGCGTATTTCTGGCCAAAACAGAAAGTCCATTTCTATGCGCCTGGAGAGATTGTCTGGAATCACGCCTGAGCGATGCCATTTTCAAGGCTAATGAAACCGATGTCTTGCTGAAACATGTGGCACATTTTCCTGAAGCGATTGATGCTGTAGAACGCCTGATTGAACTGATGCCCAAAAACCATCCCGTTCATCAGACTCTGTTAAAATATAAAAATCTTTAAAGCTGATGTAACTGTCGGTACAAAGCTAAACAGTTAAAATAGGAATATTCTGGAATATTAAGTATTATCCTTGCTTACTGTGAGTTTACTTATTAATTTAGACTGAACCTGATCCTAAAATTTTTATCAGTGGCTACCCAGTTTGCCGTTTGCCTAGATGCTTGATATCAGCTACGCTCACCTTCATGTCATTTGAAGGACGCGCAGTTTATTCCTCAGGGATCAAATATAATCGTAAGATAATACGCTATGAAATTTTATTTGTGGCTAGAACGGGCTAAAAAAATAGTGGCATTTTTCTACCATGGGATTAATGTCGATATTCATAATGAAGGGGACTTCATAAAAAAGAAACACCCCCCGCTTTTATCCTCTTATGAAGGCAAAAGGATCAGCCAGGAACAGGAAAATGCATGTCTGCTCTTGGCACACTTCCTCAGGAAGTGAAACAGGGGCTGTTAAAAATGTAAGTCAGATGCTTGGAGAGAAGACTTACATTGAGGCACTACATCGCCGCTTTAAAAATATCTACCACTTGGGCATGGCTGGCTTTACGTGGATTGGTCAGCATGCAGGCATCTTTTTGTGCATTTTCCGCCATGATGGCCAAGTCAGCTTCTTTTACATTCAATTCCGTCAGCCCAGATGGAATACCAATTGAAGCCGAAAGCTGACGAATGGCGCCAATCGCTTCATAAGCTGCTTCAGTTACGGTTAAGCCTTCTGTATTCACCCCCATCAATTGGGCAATTTTGGCATAACGTTCAGGACAAGCAATCAGGTTAAATTCACAAACATGGGGGAGCAGAATTGCATTACAAACACCATGCGGCAAGTTGTAGAAGCCTCCGAGCTGATGTGCCATCGCATGCACATATCCTAAAGAGGCGTTATTAAAGGCCATTCCGGCAAGATATTGAGCATAGCTCATGGCATCCCGTGCTTCTAGATTATCCCCATTCGCCACTGCGGGACTGAGCCATTCACTGATCATGGTGATCGCCTTTTCTGCACAGGCATCAGTGATGGGATTAGCAGCCGTAGATACATAGGCCTCGACCGCATGTGTCAGAGCATCCATCCCTGTTGCCGCAGTCAGGCCGGCAGGTTTGGCCAACATCAGTTTAGGGTCATCAATCGCAATGAGTGGTGTGCAACGCCAATCTACAATCGCCATTTTCACATGGGTATCGGTATTGGTAATGATACAGAAACGTGTCATCTCCGAAGCCGTCCCTGCCGTGGTATTGATTGCAATCAGTGGTGTCATCGGAACGGTACTTTTATCAATCCCTTCATAATCACGGATATGTCCGCCACCTGCAGTGACCAGACCGATGCCTTTGGCACAGTCATGTGATGAGCCCCCACCTAACGATACAATAAAATCACAGGCATTTTCATTATAAGCTTCAACTCCATGATGCACGTTAATATCAGTTGGATTGGGTTCCGCACCTGGGAAAATATAACTGTCAACACCTGCCTCTTTCAAATAATCTGCAATATCATCTGCAACACCAAATTTAAACAGGCCAGCATCAGTTACAATCAGTGCTTTCTTGGCGCCTAAATTTTGTGCTTTTATCCCGATTTCTTTAGCACAGCCCGGACCAAAAAGTGAAACGCAGGGAATATAAAAACCGTTAGTTTGATCTGCAATATTTTTAAAAGCCATGGGGTGATTCCTTCTACCATTGATTGATTATTTTATCGGTGACCCTCACCGTAATATGAGTATTGGATGAAGCTAAAAAGAATCCTACCTACCAAATACCTACCAATTTAAATTTCTGATTCTAGCCAAAATAATGCATTTGAGGTATTTAAAAGCAGATTGGCAAGGTTTAGCAGATACTGGGTAGATTGGTTTAATAAAGGGCGTGTGAATAGCACACTAGGCTGTTTACTACTTTCTGATTTTAAATAAATACTAAAATGCTTTATTCATTTTTAAGATAAAGATAAAAAGTACGGGGCTTAGAAATACCCATAGAGCCACAAAGCTGATACTGTAGCTAAACTGGGTCCGTAATAAAACTGAACCGTACCGGGTTTGTCGGAGAGTCAATATTCTGAGAGACTATTCCGATGAAAAAACCAAACTATACCCCTGAAATCAGAGAAAGAGCGGTTCAATTACTAATTGAATCTGAAAAAGATTATCCA
>NZ_VPCG01000034.1:0-31723 GCF_013418355.1 Acinetobacter sp. YH12151
GTTCTGTCATGAGAAAGCCCATATAAATGGGTAATGTACAAGTTGCTGTAGAAGCATGTTTAATTCGTCTGATCACAGATACTTTATAAAGTATTTTAATACTTTTTTGAATCCGTCAATGCGTAAGACCTATGTCTGTTATAAAGCTTTGTTTAATGATTCCAGATAATTTCTTTTCTAACTGATTCATATAAAAAAGTTTACATTGCCAAATTCGCTAACATCTTGACGTTAAATATGCGATTTAAGTGTGATATAAAAAATGGAAACTTAGAAAATAGAAAGGAGAGAGAAATGTCAAAGATTATTGATATAAAGGTGAAAGACCAATTTAGCAAGGTCATTGAGGTGAAAGCTTTATTACGTTCATTTGCAGAGCAACATCAGCATGATGCAATTGATCTGGTAAAAAAAATTGAACATATTGTAGTAGATGGCGAAACTATTTTACCGAGTATTGAACTGTTATTTGAAAGTCAAAAGTCTTCAAATATTTATAAAGTCGTAGAATAACTGGATCAATACGTTATACAAAGGTGAAAAAATTGAGTCCATCTATCCGATATTACAGGTTTAGCCATTAAAAACTCACCTTCCTGGTGAGTTTTTAATGAATGCAGAAAAGCAAAATTTATCCCCTATTAATAAAAAAGCCCACCGAGGTGAGCCAGAAATTAGATGTACTTAAGTTGTACATTCACATCATATTTTTCAAATTCTTGCAGAATCTGTTTTAAGGTTTTCTGAGCGGTGATATGTTCGGGGCTTAAAGAAATTTCCTGACGAGTATTACTGTCAAAACATTCAATGGCTTGAATCAGCCAATGGTGTTCGATAGAGCTTTTTTGAATCACTACACGTCGCGGTTGTAAACTGTCACTGAGCTGGCGGGGCAGTACATAGGTAATTGCCAGTTGCACAAGTTCTAGTTCTTCAGCCGGACTTAAAAAGGTAATGACCCAATTGCCCACCTTGCTCAGTTGCATGGGGTTATCAAACGCATCGAATTCTAAATAATGTGGCATATAGCAACCAAGCGGATTTTAATGATCACTATATGGCGAGATTTTCAGGTTTTTTCTATCCCGCTTAAGTCTGATATTTCAGGATTTAAATTCAGAGATAATATAAATATGATATAAAATCAATTATCTATATTTGAAATCCAAATCTGCTTGATTGCTAAAGTTACTCATTTAAGAGTTTAAAAGACTAAGACATGCTTATTCATGAGCTTAATTTTGCTGTAATTGTGCCAAAGAGAAATTGATCTGTTTCAGAATGTGATTCAATTCTTGCGGAGGAAGTCGGCTTTCCTGCAATGAGGTGATCCACTGTATTTGGCACATTTTTAAACTGCGCACATCCTGTACCTGTAAAATATGCTGAATTTGCTGTTTGGCCATCAAGCCACAATATTTTTGTAAGCTTTCCATCATCAGATATTTGAGGTCTTCAAAAGATAAAGCTTGCGGTTCAGGTAGATGAGGTTGATTGTCTGGATTTGTTTCAATAGATGAATTTTCTTTCAGCTCTTCGATAGGAACTAGGAGGTTTTTGCGGTTCTCGGTTACACAAGGTAGGGGCAGAGGTGAATTTAAGGGACGGTAAATCTCGGAATGCGCCAAATTGATTTTGGTATCGACTTCTGTGCCGGTCTGATGTGGACTGTTTGATATTATGCTGGTGTGAGCCGGAACAATTAAAGCCATTTCACAAAGTTGCTCTAAAAGCTCGGTGGGAGCAAGTTGCTGCTTTAATCTCTCATGTAACAGATCAAAATCTTTGCTGCCGATTAGCACCAATAAGCGGCGTTGGCGTGCGGTCAAGGGGATAGAGCGATTCTGTAGCACCTCGACCCCACGTTGAGTTTTATAAAAATGCATCATAGCTGAATGAGTTGTTCACTAAATTCAGCTAGAGCATAGTCTGGGATAATTACAATAATATGAAGAATATATTAAAAAACAGATACTTGTTTTAAGGGGTTTAAAGCGTGCTAATCGCTGTATTTTCGAGAGCCTTACGCAAATAAGGATCCAGTTCATCTTGGCGCAATAGCCATTGCACATAGTCGGCAGGAAGCTCTGCAATTGCGCTACCGCGATGTTTACCAAAGTTAATCGTACGTGGAATTCGGGCATCTTCAGAAGCATCGAACAGCTCCTGCATACTGTTAATTTTCAGGTGGTGTACGATATGCATCAGGATGTTGGCAGTTAAAATAATATCCATATCGGCACGATGCGCTTTACGGATCATTTCACGTGCTCGTTCACTGCCTTTGGTAATCATATAAATCAGTGCAGAAATATTATGTGCTTCTGCATCGGGCCAGACCCGACGTGCTAAAGCCAGTGTACAAATCGCTTTAATTTTCGAGGTATCTACCCCACATTTTTCGACAGCACGAACGTCATAATCAATATTATGACCAATCATATAAATCGTTTCATCTGGCAGGCGAAAGGTACTGTAATGTGGCTGACCTTCCAGATCAGATTCCAGAATATGATGCACCGCCATGGCGGCAAAAGAAATGGGTTCGTCACATGAATAGAGCTGATCAAACAGGCGGCTTTTATCCATACTGATTTTATGGTCTACAATTGCGACAGGCGCATAGGCAATTTCAATGGGTTGACCATTTAAAGTATGCGTTTCGGTATCAAGAATAATGGCCTGCATGCGTTGAGCACCATAAAAGAAGAGACAGACTCATATTAACGATAAATTGGGAAAAAGATTAGGCTGAATATTAAAAAATATACTTTTTAGCGCAAAGAATGCTGTTAATAAATCCAATTTTGCTGCAGGTTAAGGTTCAGAACTCTCATGCAGGAAAAGATTTAGCGGTACACCTGAAATGTTCTAAGGGTTAACACGCAGTTGCTGTTCTAGGTTTATAGGGGATAAAAAGGTAAGCGGAACTTAGCTTGAATCTCATTTTAAAATGCTTGCAAAGCGCTCGAGAAAACCAGTCTTTTCACATTTCAAGCAAGACTAGATGGTGAAGGAATAAAAAATGCTCAAAATTTTAAAAGTTAAAAACTTTAACGCCAATTCAATAATTTGATTTTACTTAAATTGGTCATGATTTCTAAAGGCTGGAGCAATATTTATAAAAAACTGCAGAAAGTTCATGATCGAAAATGCAAAACTTCATGCTACAATACGCGCCAATCTTAGCACGGCTTAAAAGCCCTAAATCAATAGGACCTCGCTAATGTTTGCCAATATCTCTATTGCTGAATTTGATCCAGAATTAGCTCAAGCAATCTCGAATGAAGATGCTCGTCAAGAAGCTCATATTGAGCTAATCGCTTCTGAAAACTACTGCTCACCAGCAGTCATGGAAGCTCAAGGTTCAAAACTCACTAACAAATATGCGGAAGGCTACCCAGGTAAACGCTACTATGGCGGTTGCGAATACGTAGACGTGATCGAACAATTGGCGATTGACCGTGCTAAAGAACTCTTTGGTGCTGATTATGCTAACGTTCAGCCACATGCTGGTTCACAAGCAAACTCAGCGGTTTACTTAGCGCTTCTTAACCCTGGCGATACAGTTTTGGGTATGAGCCTTGCTCACGGTGGTCACTTGACTCACGGTGCAAAAGTAAGCTTCTCTGGTAAAACATATAACGCGATTCAATATGGTTTAAACCCAGAAACTGGCGAAATCGACTATGAAGAAGTTGAACGTTTAGCGGTGGAACACAAGCCACGTATGATCGTTGCAGGTTTCTCTGCATACAGCCAAATCGTAGACTGGCAGCGTTTCCGTGACATCGCGGACAAAGTGGGTGCTTACCTGTTTGTTGATATGGCGCACGTTGCAGGTCTGGTTGCTGCTGGCGTTTACCCAAGCCCAGTGCAAATTGCTGACGTAACAACGACAACGACTCACAAAACACTTCGTGGTCCACGTTCTGGTTTAATCCTTGCGAAAGCAAACGAAGAAATCGAGAAAAAATTACAGTCTGCTGTATTCCCGGGTAACCAAGGTGGTCCTTTGGTTCACGCGATTGCAGCGAAAGCGATCTGCTTTAAAGAAGCGATGGCGCCTGAATACAAAGAATATCAAAAGCAAGTTGTGGTGAATGCAAAAGCCATGGCTGAAGTGCTAATCGCTCGTGGTTATGATATTGTGTCTGGCGGTACTGAGAACCACTTGTTCTTGTTGTCGTTAATCAAACAAGATATCACAGGTAAAGAAGCGGATGCCTGGTTAGGTGCTGCGCACATTACTGTGAACAAAAACTCTGTACCAAACGATCCACGTTCTCCGTTCGTAACTTCAGGTATCCGTATCGGCACACCTGCAGTAACAACCCGTGGTTTCGGTGAAGCTGAAGTACGTGACCTTGCAGGCTGGATTGCTGACATTCTGGATGCGAAAGGTGATGAAACGGTCATTAACGCGGTGAAAGCGAAGGTTGAAACTGTATGTGCTAAATTCCCAGTTTATGCATAATCGGTTTTAATCGGAAAGGAGCTCCCAACCGGGAGCTTTTTTTATAGCTGTTAAAATGACGAGAAAAAATCAGGATTTGGTTTAGCGCAATTCGAGTTAAACTATATCTATATCGCACCATGATTCAGGCCTAATATTTAATAGCTGATGTTGATAGGACAAGAAAATGAGTCATCAACAAAATCATATTGCGTTTTCTGAATCTGGCTTAAAGTCTTTTATAGACCAATCTCATTTTTAAATATTTAAAAGAACTGATTTATTCATTGCCAGCTTTTTAGATCCACCCTGTACATTCTGCTTAGTACCTGAAAATTTTTATGCAAATTTCAGACGAGCTCAGGTGTTGGTGCAATAAGCGCTGTGAGTGAGATCATTTTCTTTAAATCTGAACATTGTATTTATAGGAATCATTCAAATATGGGCACAACCTGTATTTGGTGTTCCTGTTGGCTGTTGATTCATTAATTTTTTATTTAGGTATCTAACAAAGGTAATCAGGATGAATAAAACTACTATTATTTTATCTCAGCAGGATTTAGATCGTCTGGAAACCATGCTTGAGCATCAGACCAAGCTGAGCGAAACCATGATTCGTCTGGAAGATGAACTGGCACGTGCTGAAATAGTTGGCCCCGCGGAGATCGCAAGTAATATTGTCACCATGCATTCGCGTGTGTTACTGACTATTGCACCGTCTCCAGAGCCTGTGGAAGTCACACTGGTTTACCCACATGAGTTTAAAGGTGATAAAGGTCAGGTAAATGTGATTGCACCGATAGGCGCAGCCATTCTGGGCTTAGCCGAAGGTCAAACCATTGAATGGCCACAACCAGATGGCCACACCATGAAAGTGACCATTGAAAAAGTGCTTTATCAGCCAGAGAGTACCGGGGATTATCTCTGATATTGTCTTGAACGCATGCTCAAAAGCCATAGTAATATGGCTTTTTTCATCTATGATTGATGTTCAAGAGTTTCATCAGACTAAGCTAGCAGTACAGCAAAATTTATCAAACACATTTGCTTTCATTGCAAAAAATATAATTAAAATAAAGATAAAACATGGATTTAGTTAAAGTGATGTAACGAATTTCTGGATAAATATACACAACGTGGTCTGTTTTTTTGCTACATTCGAGGATATTCAAGATTTTTATTTAATCTCTCTAAAAGGATACAGTCTTCGTCATGTCGCGATTTGAAGCTTTACCCGCCTTGACTGACATGTCTTTTGATCGTGAAGAAATACTGGCGATCAAACGTAATGAACTTGTGCCTGTACTGAGCCATCAATATGGACTGAATCATTATGCGGATTCTCTGATTCAGGCACAATCGGTGTTATTAAATGGGGTCGATCCGCATTTGACCCAACAGCTGAGCCAGACCATTGAGCAATTGATTCAGGCTTTGGCAGAATCTAAAAAATATCTGAAAAAACGTAAATTTAATGCACTACAAAAATGGCTTGGGATCGATCTGGATTATGGTTCGAGTCAGGTTGAATATTATCAGCGACTGGACCGTTTACTCGATCAAGCAGATCACCTAAGTCGTAAGTTACAGATTGAAATCCAGAAATCTCAGGCCCGTTTTCAGCAGCTTTTGGGTCTACGTGAGCAGATGGCCAAGCATATTGTCGCGGCAGACGAGTTTTTATCAGAATATCCGCTGTTCATCAAAAACCAGCATCCACTGGATAATTTTTCTGAGCGGCTTTCCAAGAAAATCAATACACTGCGTACCTTGCAAAGCAGTAATGACATTGCCATTACCCAGATGCAGCTTTCACAGCAGCTGTCCTTTAGCTTATTAGACCGCTTTAAAGAAGCGCAACAGGTCTTGATTCCGGCCTGGCAATATCATGTCCAACAAAGCCAGAGCAAGCACTCGACAAGTGATCTGGAAAAACTTGATAATAGCCGTGAAAGTCTGATTAAAACGTTAAAAAAATCCCTCGAGAAACCCTCGAAAACATAACAATATAAGGTGAACCATGACCAAGTCTGATTTAGTAAATTTACCTGTTGAAAGCTCGAATGAACTGGTCGAACAAAAATTTCAGCAAATGGATCTGAAAGAACTGGGCTTGCAACCTGCTGACTTTCAGGAAGTACTGGCAGCACGTAAAGAATTGCAGGATATGAGTCATAACAGCGTGGCTGAGTATGGTAAAAATATTGCGACCAAAACCTCGACCTATACTGATGAATTACTGAATCTGGTCCAAAATAGAGATCTGGATGCAACAGGGCAGAAACTGAATCAGGTGGTGCAGGTGGCCCAGCAACTGAATACCAGCAGCATTTTAAGTCAAAAGAAAAGTTCAGGTTTTTTTGGCAATATCATCAGCAAGTTCAAAGGCGCAAAAGGCAACTTTGATGCACATTTCAATACCACCAAAGAGCAGCTCGATGTACTGGTCAAAGAAATTGAAACCTCGCAGTCCGGTTTGAAAGCGCGTGTAGATACCCTGGATAAAATGTTTGACGGGGTACAGGATGAATATAAACAGCTCGGGGTACATATTGCTGCCGGCCGTTTACGTGAGCAGGAGCTACAGCAGGAAATCTCCGCTTTAACCGCTTTGCCGCAAGATCAGAGCACAACACAGAAAATTTATGATCTGAACCATCTGGCCAATAATCTGGAAAAACGGGTCAGCGATTTGCAGGTTTTGCAGCAATCTGCCATGCAAACCTTGCCGATGATCCGGATTATTCAGTCCAACAACCTGATGCTGGTCGACAAGTTTTATGCCATTAAAAATATTACTTTACCGGCATGGAAAAACCAGATCAGTCTGGCCATTTCTCTGAGTGAACAAAAGAACAGTGTCCAGCTGGCCAATACCATTGATGATGCCACCAATGAACTGCTGCGCCGTAATGCAGATCTATTGCATCAGAACTCTGTCGATACCGCAAAAGCCAATCAGCGCTCCGTAATTGATATCGAAACGCTTGAACATGTGCAAAACACCCTCATTAAAACAGTCAATGATGTGATACAGATTCAGAAAGAAGGTGTACAAAAACGCACAGAAGCAACCGTGCGTTTAAAGGCTTTACAGGATAATCTGAATCACTTGGTGATTGAATCAAGTACGAGCGGATCAAAGCCCAACTAAATATTGTGGTTGAAGATCTAAAAGGAGTAAAGATTGCCTCCCTTAGATGAATATGCGGTGTCTCCTGGTGAGATCAAGCAAGGCGTGGTTGCGCTCAAGAAACGTCAACGCAATTTGATGTTATTGGGTATCACCAGTTCTACGGTATTTATTGCCTCCATCATTGGTCTGTTTTTTCAGCAGGAACTGGTCTATGGCTTTTTTGGCCTGAGTACCGAAGTGCAGCAGTTACATTTACCGGTCAGTGTAGATGCCACGCTGGCCAGCATTGGTGATAGTCCGGATTATTTTTTTAGTTTGCTGAGCTGGTTTGGCTGGCTGATTATTAAAATTTTTGCTTCTTTTATCGGTGCATTTTTTATCATTGGCCTATTAAAGAAACTGCGTTTCTTTTATGTGCGCTTTCAGTCTTTTGTGCTGAAATTTGTCGCCTGGCTAATTGCCTTTATGGTGATCTGGTCGGGATTAACTTACTGGCAGCATGATTTACGGAATGACCGGCATGATGCTTATCAGCAGGTGGTGTATTACGATAGCAATATCAATGACAGTGAAATTGCACGATACCTCGCCGATTCAGAGATTGCCGCACCGGTAAAATCTTATTTACTGGCACAAACAGCACTTTTGCATAAACCGCAAGATTTATCGGCTGCAAAACCTTATGTATTCAATCTGGTAGAAGCAGAAAAGCAGGATGCAAAATTTGAGCAATATGGCTTTAAGCCGGAACAAATTTGGACCATGCAGCAACAGATCTATGGTCAAGCCATGACACCGGTTGCCAAGAGTGTAAATACGCAAGTACAACAGGCAAACCAGTTGAGTCAGATCACTTATCTGGTGATTATTGGAGTGGCCATTTTATCGGCATTTCTGAGTTTAGTTCTGTTCTTCTTGGCCAATTCAATCAAAGGCCGATCCTTGCGTATCGAGCAACGGATAAATTAATGTTTTGGAAATGCTCCTGTTTAGGAGCATTTTTTATCTGCTGATGAAACAGTATAAAAATTAAAAGTTGAAATACCAAAAATAATTATCAAACCAATGATCTAAAAAAACGATTTACAATATAAAAACAAACCGTTTTACCTATTTTGATTTATGCACTAATATCGCTTTATCAAATAAATATTTATTCCTTTGGAGACGTTAGCCATGTTAGACCAAAATACTTCAGCTCAATTAAAAACACTACTCGAACGTCTGGAAAGCCCGATTGAACTGGTTGCGACTTTAAATGATTCCGACAAATCTGCAAAAATCAAAGAACTGGTAGAGGAAATCGCTGCATTATCTGATTTAGTCACTGCGCGTTTTGATGGCCAGAACCAACGTGCACCAAGCTTTGGTATTGCCAAAGCAGGTGAAGAACCACGTGTCTACTTCGCAGGTCTGCCAATGGGGCATGAATTCACCTCACTGATTCTGGCTTTACTACAAAGCTCTGGTTATGCACCGAAAGTATCTGCTGAAGTTTTAGAGTCGATTAAAGGCTTAGGAATCAAATCTGATTTTGATGTATTTGTATCACTCAGCTGCCATAACTGTCCGGATGTGGTTCAAGCCTTAAACCTGATTGCAATTTACAACCCGGGCACAACAGCCACCATGATTGATGGGGCATTCTTCCAGGATGAAGTGGATGAACGCAAAATCATGGCGGTGCCGATGGTGTTCCAGGACAACCAGCATATCGGTCAGGGTCGTATGACGTTGGAAGAAATCGTGGCAAAACTGGATACCAACTCTGCAGCAAAAGAGGCTGAAAAGCTCAATGCCAAAGACGCCTTTGATGTACTGGTGATTGGTGGTGGTCCTGCAGGTAATACATCTGCAATCTATGCAGCGCGTAAAGGTATCCGTACAGGTATCGTGGCTGAGCGCATGGGCGGTCAGGTCATGGACACCATGGACATCGAAAACTTTACCTCGATTCAAAAAACCCAAGGTCCCAAGTTTGCTGCTGAAATGGAAGCACATGTACGTGAATACGGTGTTGACATCATGAACCTGCAACGTGTCTCTAACATCAAAGGTGCAGATGAAACAACGAATGGTCTGGTAGAAGTGACTTTAGAGAATGGTGCCAAACTTGAATCGAAAACGGTCATCCTGTCTACAGGTGCACGCTGGAGAGAAATGAACGTTCCGGGTGAGCAGGAATACAAAACCCGTGGTGTGGCCTACTGCCCACACTGTGATGGTCCATTGTTCAAAAGCAAACGTGTTGCGGTAATCGGTGGGGGTAACTCTGGTGTTGAAGCTGCGATTGATCTTGCAGGGATTGTAGAGCATGTGACTTTGGTTGAGTTTGATAGCAAGCTTCGTGCGGATCAGGTATTGCAAGACAAATTAACAAGCTTGCCAAACACCACGGTAATTAAAAATGCCTTGTCGACTGAAGTGGTGGGTGACGGTTCACAAGTGACTGCACTGAAATACAAAGACCGTACGACTGACCAAGAGCACACTGTTGAATTGGCGGGGATCTTCGTACAGATTGGTTTGTTGCCGAATACCGATTTCTTAAAAGCAACAGCGGTTGAATTGTCAAATCGTGGTGAGATCCTGATTAACGAACGCAACGAAACCAATGTGAAAGGTGTATTTGCGGCGGGTGACTGTACTACTGTTCCTTATAAGCAGATCATCATTGCCACAGGTGAAGGCGCGAAAGCATCACTGTCTGCATTTGATTATATCATCCGTTCAGGTCAGTAAAAAATAACACCAAGGTTCCCCAAAACCTTGGTGTTCGATCTCGATTATCTTTGTTATACCTTTTTATAGGAACTCCGGACGCTAACACCAGAGTTCCTTTTTTTATTGTTATATTTGCTTCCTTTTTTAGATCAGCCAGAAGCATCCCCAATTGCTTCTGGCTGTTTCTTTCCTCTGTACTGTTTTTGTTTTGACTCTTATTATTTAGCCTTCCCCAAGGTTGTCTTTATTCAATGCAATATTTATTCCAATGTTTGATCAGTACTTAAGACTGGAACAAATTCAAGACTTTAAATTTTTCTAACAGTTGCTCTTGCGTCTCTACATGCTCAGGATGTGGCACAATGCACTCAATTGGGCATACATCTACACAGGTTTGGCGCTCATAAAAGCCGACACATTCCGTACAACGGTTCACATCAATCTCATAGACTTTCGCACCCTCATAAATCGCATCATTTGGACATTCTGCTAAACACATATCGCAATTGATGCATTTGTCGGTAATCAGCAGCGCCATGTTTAACTCCCCTGATAAGCCAGTGACGATGCCGAAATATCTATAGTCGATGTCGGCAGATTGCGGATGAGCAGTGCATATTGCATATCTACATCTGCTGGAACCGGAATCTCGACGATATGACCTGAGCCTTTAGCCTCAGAAATCAGATTGCCTTTTTTGTCTTTCATTTCGGTTAAAACAAAGCTGATATTGCCTTGAGTCGTCATCAGCTCTAAGGAATCACCCACGACAAAACGGTTTTTTACATCAATTTTGATGGAGTTACCGTTACGTTCTAAGACTTCACCGCAGAACTGTTGATGGTCAAAACTTGAAGAACCATTTTCATAATTGTGATATTCACTGTGCACATGACGGCGCAGGAAACCTTCGGTATACCCACGATTGGCCAGACCTTCTAATTGCGTCATCAATGCTGGGTCAAATGGTTGGCCCGCAAGCGCATCATCAATGGCCTTACGATAGATTTGTGCGGTACGGGCACAGTAAAAATAGGATTTGGTCCGGCCTTCAATCTTCAAGGAATGTACCCCGACCTTGATCAGACGATCGACATGTTGTACCGCACGTAAATCTTTAGAATTCATGAAATAAGTGCCATGTTCATCTTCTTCGGCAGCAAACATGTCTTCATCATTACGTTGTAATAATACCGGTTCATCAAATTGATGCTGTGCTTGCATATGTGCTTCGTCGGCATCTTGAGAGCAGCAGCCTGAATCCAGATTTTTCACTGGAATCACATCACCAGTTTCATCTTCCTTCGCATCCAGAACTTTGTATTCCCAGCGGCAGGCATTGGTACACGCACCCTGATTGGCATCACGTTTATTCATATAACCAGACAGCATGCAACGGCCGGAATAAGCCATACACAGCGCACCATGTACGAAAACCTCAATCTCCATATCCGGTACTTGCTGTTTAATCTCAGCAATTTCTTCAATCGATAATTCACGTGACAGAATCACGCGCGTGAGTCCCATATTTTTCCAGAATTTTACCGTTGCCCAATTCACTGCATTGGCTTGCACAGACAGATGAATATCCATTTCTGGAAAATGTTCACGCACCATCATGATCAGGCCCGGATCAGACATGATCAGCGCATCCGGCTGCATCGCCACCACAGGTTCCAGATCACGAATAAAATTTTTCAGTTTGGAATTATGCGGCTGGATATTGACGACCACATAGAACTTTTTACCTAGCTCATGGGCTTCTTGAATGCCAATCGCCAGATTGTCATGATCAAATTCATTATTACGAACGCGCAAACTATAACGCGGCTGACCTGCATAGACTGCATCTGCACCATAGGCGAAGGCATAGCGCATATTTTTCAGTGAACCGGCAGGTGAGAGGAGTTCAGTAACGGTCGTCAGGCTCATGATGGAATCGAAAGACATATAAAAAGTACGGCTTTATTCTAACCATCTAAAATTTGGATTCAACCCAGTAAATTACTCGGAAATAAGCCATTTAGAATAAAAAGAATGTTTTATTTTGAGTGAAATGAAGCACTAAAATTATTCAATATTCAATTATTTTCAGTCTGTTCGAGCATTTTTAAAATCTGGCAATGATCAATGGTGGTCGGGACATTACAACTTTTGCGAAGTGCAATCAGCTGTTGTTCGAATAGCTGTAATTCCCTAATTTTTTTGGAGATATCTTCTAAATGCTGGTCGATGAGCTGATTCACTGCACCGCATTCCTGCTGCGGATTCTGTTCGAGTTTAATCAGGGCTTCAATCTCTTTTAAGGACATGTCCAAAGCACGACAGCGTTTGATAAAAAGCAGCCTTTTCAGGGCTTCTTCACCATAATAACGATAGCGATTACTTGCTCGAAAATTCGGCTGTATCAAGCCTTTCTTCTCATAAAAGCGAATGCTATCTGTGCTTAAAGCAGTCTTTTTGGCTATTTCTGAAATTAAATAGACCGACATTGCTCGCTCCTGCTTGACCTTGGAGTTAGTCCATAGTTTCTAATTATTTTAACTCATTTTTTGCACGAAAGTATGGAAGATCAACATGGCCTGTAGCTGTAGTCATGAACCTGCTCCACCCAAACCTGACAGTAAGTTTAGAACGGCGTTATGGATTGCCTTGGTGGTGAACCTGACTTTATTTGTGGTAGAACTGATTGGTGGGGCCTATGCACATTCATCGGCTTTGTGGGCAGATGCCTTGGACTTCTTTGGTGATGCCGTCAATTATGGCGTCTCTTTGGCGGTCATCGGTGCAAGTCTGTACTGGCGCGCAACAGTCGCCTTGCTCAAGGGAATGACCATGGCCTTATTTGGCTTGGTGATCATGGGCAAAGTCATTTATGCCTATCTGCAAGGCATTCCGCCAGAGGCACTGACCATGGGCTTGATTGGTGTGCTGGCATTGCTGGCAAATGTATTTACGGCAGTCATTCTTTATGCCTTTCGTGAAGGTGATTCCAATATGCGGTCAGTCTGGCTGTGTAGCCGAAATGATGCCATTGGCAATGCTGCCGTGATTCTGGCAGCAGTCGGGGTTTTTGGTACAGGCAGTCTGTGGCCAGATATAATAGTGGCGATGATTATGGCGAGTCTTGGTTTAACTGCGGGTTATCAGATTGTGAAGCAGGCACTGGCAGAACGGGCATTAGGACATGAGTCAGCCTGATTCTGAATATTTAAGTTTAATCCTAAAAAAGCTGCTTAACGGGCAGCTTTTTTATGGCCTGTATGTTTTAAATAGATGAAAAATAAAGCTTTACAAATCCACTAATTTTAGAAAGAATCATCCGCGAAATTTATAGAATAGCGATATAACTTAACCATTTAATTTTTATTGTTTTTGAGGGGGGACAATGAACTTCATAAAACTACTTTCACTTGCGGCCATGGTGCTGATGACGGGCTGTAGCTCTATGGTCATCACTTATGATGCCACCGGTCAGGTGATTGGATCATGTAAAGCAACCCGCGGTCTGCTTTCAACTGCAAGTGTCCATTGTGGTGGTTCAGGTAATGCGATGGGTGTGAATTACAATAGCGTGGATGCCAAGACGGGTTTGTTGCCAGCACTGCCAAGTCAAAACCAGATTAATTTAAAGCCATAAAGAATACAGGGGAATATCATGAAATTATCAGCACTTATTGCACTGGCACTGGTATTAACAGGCTGTGCATCGACAGTGACTACATTTGACTCGCATGGCCGTATGATCGGTTCATGTAAGGCAGAAAGCGGTTTTATCATTGGTGGTGGCGCAGGCTGTTCAGGTTCTGCCAATCAGGAAGGTCGTGATCGTTAATTTTTTAACTCCGATTCAAATAAAAAACCGAAGCTTCAAGCTTCGGTTTTTTAATTCTGATCATCTAAAATCAGATTTTATTTTTCCACGAATGCACGTTCAATCACGTAATCGCCTAGAACACCCATTTTAGGTGACTCTTTTAGACCGTGTTGGTCTAGAAGTGCAGCCACATCGTCGAGGAAGGCCGGGCTACCACACAGCATAGCGCGATCCGTTTCCGGGTTAAAACGTGGCAGACCAATTTTTTCAAACAGTTCGCCGGTTTCAATTGCAGTCGTAACGCGACCTTGGTTCGGATATTCTTCACGGGTTACGGTTGGGTAGTATACCAATTTTTCTTTCGCGCCGAGTTCAGAGAAGAATTCGTGATTTGGTACTTCATTCAAAATTAAATCTTGATAAGCCAGTTCAGAAATGAAACGGGTACCATGCACGATAATGATTTTTTCAAAACGTTCATAAGTTTCAGGATCACGGATGGTCGCCAAGAATGGTGCAAGGCCAGTGCCTGAAGACAGAAGATACAAGTTTTTGCCTGGGTTCAGGTCATCTAGCACCAAAGTACCTGTCGGTTTTTTAGAAATCAGGATGTCATCGCCGACTTTTACTTTTTGTAGAATGGAAGTCAGTGGGCCATCCGGCACTTTGATTGAGAAAAACTCTAACTCTTCTTCGTAGTTGGCACTTGCAATTGAATATGCACGCATTAAGGGCTTGCCATTGACTTCAAGGCCGATCATTACAAACTGACCGTTTTTAAAACGTAAAGCAGTGTCACGAGTCGTTTTAAAAGAGAATAAAGTATCATTCCAGTGGTGGACGTGAGTAATCTTTTCGACGTTAAAAGCAGCCATTAAAGGTCTCAATAAGTTATCAAATTAGAACAACTTGCTATTCTAAACTAAATCCATTCTCTATAAACTGAATATATTTAATTGAGCTTATCAAAAAAAGTGATGATGACTGAAATTAAGTTGCCGATTATTGGTTATATGCAATCACCCTACAAAGAAAAATTTGGTATTCCACGGCAGCCCAATCTGGTGCAGGTCGAAAGTTATATCGAAATGGTCGGCCCCTATAATGATTTGCTGGCATTTGAAGGAATTGAGGCTTTTAGTCATCTTTGGCTGATCTGGCAATTTCATGACAATAAAAACCAGGACAATAGCCAGTTTCGTCCACAAGTGCGTCCGCCACGTTTGGGCGGTAACAAGAAAATAGGCGTGTTTGCTACACGCAGCATGTATCGTCCATCACCGATTGGTTTATCTGTGGTCAAACTCAAAGAAGTGAGAAAGGTTGGCAAGCATGTTCAGGTGTATGTCACGGGGAGTGATTTGCTGGATGGCACGCCAATTATGGATATCAAACCTTATATTCAATATTCGGATGCTATCATCGAAGCACAAAGCGGTTATGCACAGGATGAACCATCACGTAAAACCGTCATCTGGTGTGATGAAGCGGAGCAGCAAAAGCAACAATTACTAGGAAATGGAAAAATTTCTGTGCAGACGATTCAGGAACTAGAAGCTGTCTTATCTTTAGATCCAAGACCAGCGTATCAGGAAGATGAAGAACGGGTATATGGGATGAGGTTTGCAAACGTTGATATTCATTTCAAAATTTATGCTCAGCAAGTGGTAATTGTTGCTATCCAGCATATTCCTTTCTAGATTATAGGTTCCACCACAATAAGCCGATCAACGCCGCCATATGCAAAATCTGCACAGGCGCAAAATAAAGGACAAACTTCCAGCCACCGGTCAAAGCGGCATTGGCTGACTTGGCCAGGGCATGAGCACCTAGACCTAAAAGCAGGGCGTAAATCAAACGGAGATTGGAGGGATCACCTTGAACGACGACACTGGCCATCGCGGCATGAATCTCGAACAGAGAGGCGAGCAAGGTCCCGGCCAGTAAGCCGGCATCCCCGAGCCAGACCTCTAGTCCGTAAACTCCAGCCTGAATGAGTGTTAAAGTCACTGCAATAATTACAGCTTCTTTTAAGCTAAACATCTGGCTGTCTGATGACTCCATGCTCGGAGCAGGTTTTGCCTTGCGCAGTAATAAAAATGCACAGGCTGCCAGAAGGATTACCGCAACTAAAGAGGGCAAGAGCAGGATTTTAAGCCAGCTCCAGGATACGCCCCCGACCACAATCAATAGCAAAACAATAGTCGAGATACAGGACATCAGTGCAGCGCCGGCATTCGATCGTGCATCCATTTCACCTTTACGGACCTGTAAGCCCAACTGTGCGATGGTGGCTGTACTGGAAACAAAACCGGAAGCGATGGAGGATAGCATCAGGGCATTTTTAGTCGAAAAAAAGCGTTTCGCAATATGCGCCAGAGCTTGTACCACTAAAATTAAGGTCAGTAATTTTAAAATAAGATAAGGGTTAAGCACTTCGCCCCAAAAAGGTCGGTCAGGGGTAAGCGGCAGACCAATCAAAATCAAGGCCAGTAATAACAGTCCATCCCTGAACTCGGCTTCTTTGATCCATTTTCCGGCAATATTGTGCATGGTATGTTTGGCCATCAAAATACCGGTTAAGAGCACAGAAAGACCGGCTGCCAGAGGAATATTCCATAAACACATGGCGCCAATAAAATAGGTCATCACAAATGCAAGCTCTGTGGTAATGCCCGGATCATCTGGTTGATTTTTGATAGATAAAATGACCATGCCACCCACGATCAAAGCACCTATTACAGCAATCACGATTCCAAACAGGAAACACAGTGCACCCAATAAAGCACAGATTGCAAAGGAACGTAAGCCGGCAAAACTCGGTTGCTGTTCGCGTTGCTTATGCCGTTCCCGCTCCAGACCAATCAATAGGCCGCAGCCTAATGCCGAGGTGAGTATCGTGAGCAGTTCATGAAAAGAATGCGCATGCAGGGGAACCGCAGTCAAATCCATCTGTGACCTCAGCAAGCTAAGAGTTGATTATTTAAAAATATATGCGACGAGATAGAGTTTGCATAGATCAAAAATGTTGCGGTAGTAATTAAATCCATTATTTACTTTCTTTTTGAGATTGAAATAGAAACGTACATTCAACAGGTGGGGAGCATGCGAAAAACTGCAAAAACTTGTTATAGTGGAGGTAAGTTTGGGGACTGATAATAATGAAATTTGACTTTGAAATTGATACGGCATGGTGTCTAGACCAACTCTTTAAAGACGGTAAAATCAGTGAACGCGACCGAATGCTGGTACAAACCACTCATCGGCAACGTGAACAATTAAAATGGCACCCTTTACAGTGGATTGCCAATTTTAATCTGGTCGATCAATCTCATCCTCAAACAACGCTGACCCTGAACCGCTTATGTCAGTGGCTGGCCGAAAAAACCGGATTAATGTTCTATATCATCGATCCTTTAAAAGCCGACGTACAGGCATTGACCCATGTCATGTCACAGGAATATGCACTACGTAACCATATTCTGGCCGTTGAGATTCAGGCCGATAAAGTTCTGATCGCGACCGATCAGCCGTATAAGACTGAATGGGTCTCTAATCTTGAACAGAATATTTCCCCGAAAAAAATCCAACGGGTGCTGCTGAATCCAGAACAGTTACAACGATATATTGTCGAATATTATCAGGTCAGCCGTGCAGTCAGTGGCTCACAAAAATCCTCGGCCTATGACCGGGAAAATAAAGGCGTCGAAGCCTTGCTACAACTGGGTGATTCGCAAAATCCGGATGCCAATGACCAGCATATTGTCAAACTGGTGGACTGGGTGCTGCAATTTGCCTTTGAACAGGGTGCCAGTGATATTCATATGGAACCGCGCAAAGGTACGGGCAAGATTCGCTTTCGAATCGATGGGGTGTTGCATACCATTTATAACATGCCGGCCAATACGCTGACAGCGGTAATTTCCCGGATCAAGATTCTGGGCCGGATGAATGTGGCAGAAAAGCGCAAGCCACAAGATGGCCGTCTGAAAACCCGAACGCCGAAAGGACAGGAAACCGAATTGCGTCTGTCGACCTTGCCGACCGCATTTGGCGAAAAACTGGTGATGCGTATTTTCGATCCGGAAGTTCTGGTCAGAAGTTTTCAGCAACTCGGTTTTGAAGGGCATTTACTCAATGACTGGAATAATCTGACCAGTCACAGTCACGGCATCATTCTGGTCACCGGGCCAACTGGTTCTGGTAAAACCACAACACTGTATTCGACCTTGAAGCAGCTGGCGACGGAACAGGTCAACGTCTGTACTATTGAAGATCCGATCGAGATGCTGGAACCGAGTTTCAACCAGATGCAGGTCAATAATGGTATTGAACTGGGCTTCGCCGATGGCGTGCGCGCGCTGATGCGTCAGGATCCGGACATTATCATGGTCGGTGAGATTCGTGATCAGGATACGGCCAATATGGCGATCCAGGCAGCACTCACCGGGCATCTGGTGTTATCTACCCTACATACCAATGATGCGCCGTCGAGTCTGACCCGTTTGCATGATCTGGGCGTGCAACCTTTTCTGACCGCAGCCACCATTCTCGGGGTATTGGCGCAGCGTCTGGTGCGTAAACTCTGCCCACACTGCAAGCAGGAAAGCTTCCTGAATGAACAGGAATGGCAGCATCTGGCGGCAGACTATCCTTTACCGCGTCCGGAATTTGTTTTTAAAGCCGTAGGTTGTGAGGAATGCCGTCATACCGGTTATAAAGGCCGGATTGGTATTTACGAATTTATGCCCCTGAGTCTGGAAACCAAGCAGTTGATTGGGGCCGATGCCAATTTGAACCAGTTACGCCAGCAGGCCAAAAAAGAAGGGGTAGAGCCATTGCGTATTGCCGGCGCACGTAAAGTCATGGAAGGAATGACCACACTGGAAGAAGTCTTGAGAGTGGTGCCCTTAAATTAATTTTTGAAAATGAGGGTTTCTTAAGATTCAGCTCATCTTCGGCTGTTTTAATAGCATTATCGAAACAAAGCACAGATACACATAGAGGTATATGTAATGAAAATGATGATGAATACCGTTTTAGCAGCCACCCTGATGGGTTCAATCGCGACAGCAGCTGTAGCGAGTAACGAAACTGTGAATCAGCCCGTGGTAAATCAGGCCGCTTTTGCTCAAGTCACTACCGTTAAACAGGCTTTGGGCATGAAAGATGATAGCAATGTTCAGCTTAAAGGCTATGTGGTTAAAGCGGTCGGTGATGAAAAATATCAGTTCCGTGACAGCACCGGCAGCATCACCGTAGAAATTGATGATGAACTGTGGCAAGGCAAACCGATTTCAGCCAAAACGCCAGTGACCATTATCGGTGAAGTGGATATTGACTATAAACCGGCAAAACGAGTTGAAATTGATGTCGAGCAGCTTCGTTTCTAATTCTAATATGAGCAGATGAATTGAATCTGAAGCTTGCTCTGGATTCAAAAACTGTAAAAAACCACATGCAAATCATACAAAAAAGCATGTGGTTTTTTTGAGTCTGGAACTTTTTCAGGGCAAGATAGAACAAGGAAGCAAACGGAGCAGAGTATGCGTATTCTTTTGGCAGAAGATGATCAGTCTCAGGCAGACAGTATCCAGACCTGGCTGGAAATGGATGGTTATGTGATTGATCGGGTAGAGCGCGGTGATCATGCGATCCTGGCGATTGAGCAACATCAATATGACTGTATTCTGCTGGACCGCGGCCTGCCGAATGCCACTGGAGACGAGATTCTGAAAAGTTTGCGCAGCCAACAGCAAGATACACCAGTGATTTTTATTACGGCCAAAGACAGTATTGATGATCGGGTCGAGGGGCTGGATTTAGGCGCGAATGATTATCTGGTGAAACCCTTTAGTTTGGAAGAACTTTCCGCCCGGGTACGTGCCCAGCTCAGGCTGAAGCAGCAAACACCGAATCATATCCTGCACTGGCAGGATCTTAGTCTGGACACTCAGGCCAAAAACCTGACCAAAGCGGGTCAAGCGATCAATCTCACTGCGAAAGAATTTCAAATTCTATATAAGCTGATGCAGCAGCCTGAACATATTGTCACCCGTGAACAGCTGGAAGAATCACTGTATGCTTGGGGTGATGAAATTGAAAGTAATGCCATTGAAGTGTTTATTTACCAGTTACGTAAAAAAATTGGCAGCCAGGTGATTAAAACCATCCGTGGTTTGGGTTATCGCATGCATAAACCCGAGGCATAAATATGTCTGCACCAGTCTCCCTGCAAACTCGCCTGATCAAGAATGCCATGCTGAGCTCCATGCTGGCAGGATTGTTGGCGTGGTTGCTGTTACTCGGGGTTTCAAGTTATCAAGCCATTCAGCTGCATGATGATTTGATGGAACAGATTTCCGAGCTCTTACTTGGTGATATCAGACAGGCCAAAGGTGATCAGGTCGATGAAATCAGCGAGCAATTCGATATTCAATATGCGCTATTGCTCAATCAGGATATTTTGACCACGTCCATCGATGATGATTTGATTAACAGTGTGCGGGTTAATGAACACAGTGGCTTTCAGTTTGCTTATGAAAATGGCCGTTTTATCCGGATTTTAACTGCTAAAGAGGATGGCTTGCAGGCCAAAGTACTGCAGCCTTTATCGGTACGTTTTAACGAGTTATGGCAAACCACCTTCAGTTTTGCCGGAATTTTACTGATACTCTGGTTATTGCAATGGCTGATTTTACATGTGGTCGTGAAACGTCAATTACAACCTCTAAATAATATTTCCCGCGCCATAGGTTCCAAGTCGGCCGAAGATTTAAGTCCGGTCAACAGTCCAGATCCTGAAATCACGGAATTGCAACCAATTGTGCAGCAGTTAAATGCCATGCTGAATCGGCTGGAAAAATCACTGCTGGCCGAACAGCGCTTTACTGCCGATGCATCGCATGAATTACGCTCGCCGCTTTCTGCCATTCAGATGCGTTTGCAGGTATTGAAACGTCAATATCAGCATGATGCCCAGTTGCCGCAAGCCCTGCAACTGATTCAAAATGATGTCAATCGTGGTACGCAAGTGCTGGAGAATTTACTCTTATTGGCACGTCTGGATCCTGAAAAAGCAGAGCAGTTGCCGCAACAGGCCGTAAATCTGAAAATGATTGTTCAGGAGGTATTACAGGCCTTGCAGCCTTTTGCCGCAGAGAAACAGATCAAATGGCAGCTGAGCATAGACGATGGCCAGATCATGGCAAATGCAGAATTAATTTTTAGCTGCATTCGTAACTTGGTGGATAATGCAATTCGCTATAGCCCAGAACAAGGTAGGATTGAGATAAAAACAGATGTTGATGCCGCAGGGCGTTTGCGCTTAGTGATTGAAAATTCGGGAACAGGCATAGCAAGGGAAGTATTGGTACATCTGGGAGAACGGTTTTATCGTGCTTTAGGCACACGTACCTCAGGATCGGGTTTGGGGCTGTCGATTTGTCGTAAGATCATGCAATTACACGCAGCAGAAATTGAGATTGCGGCCTCTGATTTGGGCGGACTGAAAGTTGTACTCAGTTTTGCCAAATCGTAATTCAGTTCGCTAAAAAAGCAGTATGCGCTGATTCATACTGCTGGTTCCCACGTTTATTATGATTAGAGTGTTATCGTTATTTTGTGAGGATCAGGCGATTATTACGGGTCAGGCGTAAACGGTATTCTTCACCAGCATGCATGATTCTAATTTCACGCCCAAGTGCGAAAAGATTATTTGAGTGCAGCATGGGTAGTGCATGATGGCTATCGTTATTACGGCTAAACAAGCTAAAAGGTGCGTTCATTCCATCGACTCCGTGGTATCTGTTTTGGATTGATTTAAATGATAATCATTATCGAATAGGTCTGTCAATGAATAATTCTGTAATTTATAAAATAGAGCAATTTGCTTACAATCTGTAAAACTTCGAGTGCAGTAAAATGATGTCTAAACCCAATATTCATGTTGCGATTTCAATCTTATTTCATAAAAATCAAGTGCTTGTGGGGTGGCGAGAAGCCAGTCAGCATCAAGGCAACAAATATGAATTTCCAGGTGGAAAAGTAGAATCGGGTGAGCAACCGGTTGAAGCCTGTCGACGTGAAGTGCTGGAAGAGGTCGGGATTGATCTGGATCAGTGGCATGCATTCGATTTTATCTGTCATGAATATGAAGATGTCATTGTCAACCTACATATATTTCATGCGTCAGTGTCTGAGTCACAATTGTCAGGAATTCAACCACCCTGGAGCTGGTATGCGCGTGAACAGCTGAGCAGTCTGAATTTTCCCAAAGCCAACCAGTCCATGCTGCAAAAGCTGCAATGGCCGCAGCGCATCAAGATTGCAGAGGATCTGGCGACTTTGCAGCAACTCGATCCGGATCTGATGCTGTATTGGCGAGTGGCAATTACACCTGAACGCGTTATGCAATTACAACAGCTTCCGATTGAGCTGCTTTCCAAGCTAATAATTAATCAGGAGCTCTGGTCACAGCTTAACGAATTGCAACAGCAAACGATTCGCACCCTTCACCTGAAACAGTCCCAGTTAGTGGCCTTGCAAGCCGGTCAGTTACTGCGAGGCTATCGTTATATTGCAGCTTGCCATGATCTGGCGACATTACAGCAGGCTGAACAGATTGGCTGTGAGGCAGCTTTGCTCAGTCCGGTGCTGGCGACACCGACACACCCGGGTACTGAGACATTGGGCTGGGAGCAGTTCCAACAGCTGGCAACCCAGGTACAAATTCCGGTATTTGCCTTGGGCGGGCTGAAAACAGAAGATCTGAGCTATGCACAAGGCCGGCATGCTTATGGTATTGCAGGTATAAGCAATATATAAGTAAGCTGCTTTTTATTGGTAAGTTATAATTAAGATATTAAAGTTTTTTTAAAGCCTGCTGGGCATTTTGAATGGCTTTGGTGTCTTTTTGCTGTTGTGCAGCCTTTAAACGAACCTGCCAGAGCTGTTTCTTCATCGCATTTGATTGCGCATAGCTCAGGCCACGTAATGCAAAAGCATCTGCACGTGCAGGCTGATTTTTGCGGTTCGCAATCATGCCCAGGTACAGATAAGTTTCAGATGCTTGAGGTGCCAGGCGCTGGGCTTGTACCGCTGCTGCTTCGGCCTGAGAAAATTGCTGCTTGGCATAGGCCTGCTGGGTTTGCTGCATAAGACGCTTGAAAGCAGGCAGATTACGGCCATCATCAAATTTCTGGTTTTTAGGCTTTTGCTCAGGAATTACAATTTTCTGGCGTTTGATTTCAGGACGGTCATAAGGCGTAATCACGACGCCGTCTGGGGTCTGTGGTTTAGGCTTTTCTGTTGCAGGTTTGGCTGGAGCAGCTGGCTCTGGCTCAGGAAAGCTTTGGCAGCCCACCAAACTGAGGATGAGCAGGCCAGGGATGATTTTTTGTAACATAAACATAGACTCAATTAATGGCTATAACTTCCACTCGAGATAATACGGGTTTCGTTGGCAAGATCGCGTTCTATTTCTGTTTCACTTTCTTGTATATAACGGCTGATATCATCCATCTCGTCCGGATTGGAAGAAGAAGGTTCCGAGTCGATGGTCACTGGTTCCGTCACGTAGCGCGAGAGACCGCAAGGGGTGGCCTGATTCGGTAGCGAATGCTGCGAAATCGGAATATACATGGCACCTTCACAGCCTGGCGCAGACAACAAGCCGGTATAACGATCCAGCCAGTGCCATTGAATTTCATTCGGTTGTGGCAGATTGACCGGCTTCTGACGTAGCTGTTTCATGACATTGACCCAGACTGGAAGTGCACCAGAGGAACCGGTTAAACCAGTCACTTTGTTGTCATCCAGACCCAGCCAGACCACGGTCATATAATTACCTGAATAGCCGGCAAACCATGAATCACGGCTGTCATTGGTAGTACCTGATTTACCTGCAAGATTCAGGCTGCTTGGCAGGCTGTTATAAGCTGCGCGGCCTGTACCGCTCGACATCACCTGTTGCAGGCCATAATTCAGGGCATAGGCTGAAGCCGGGTCAATGGTCGGTTGTACGCTTAAGCTATAACGGTCGAGTATCCGTCCATTGGCATCGACCACAGAACGAATTGACTTGGTTGGATATTTAAAGCCACCTGTGGCGAAGTTACCATAAATATTCATCACCTCCATTGGCGACATATCCACCGCACCTAAATAAATAGACGGATAGGATGGAATATCGGAAGTGACGCCAAATTTTTTCAGATGATTAATAAAGGTAGACAGACCAAATTCTTGTCCTAAACGTACAGTAGACAGGTTATAGGATTGTGACAGCGCTTGTGACATCGGTACGACACCATGTCCACGGCCACTGTAGTTTTTCGGCGTCCAGGTCTTACCATCACTTTGTACACTAATTTCACTGTCTTCAATCGGACTGGCCCAATGGTAACGATTTGATTCCAGTGCACTCAGGTAAATCACAGGCTTTAATAATGAACCCACCTGACGTTTGGCATCTACTGTACGGTTAAAACCGGTAAAGTCTTGAGTCGAGCCGACTGCTGCAACCAGTTCACCATTTTCCGGATGCGATACCAAAACTGCACCCTGCAAGTCTTTTAAACGGCCCGGATTAGATTTGGTTAAACGTGCGACTGTCTGCTTAAAACTGTCCTGAATTCGGGTTTGAGCCAAAGGATCCAGCGTGGTGAAAATACGCAGACCCTGATTGGTCAGGTCAGTTTCCTGATAGTCAGTGCGTAATTGACGACGCACAATATCCAGGAAGTCCGGGAAACGTGCAGGGCCCAAGGTTGGTTTTGAAATCACGTTCAATGGACGTGCGGTTTCTTTTTCATATTGTTCTTGGCTTAGATAGCCCATCACCAGCATATTATTCAGGACGATATCACGGCGTTTTTTCGCACTTTCAGGATTACGCCATGGGTTATATAGACTCGGGCCTTGTACCAGACCGACTAAAAAAGCCTGCTGGGAAATATTCAGTTCACGCAGTGGCAGACCAAAATAAAACTGAGAAGCCAAGCCATAACCATTAATTGAATAGTTACCATTTTGGCCGAGATTCACTTCATTTAGATAAGCTTCCAGAATTTCATTCTTGTCATAATGTAATTCAACCAGCATGGCCATAAAGGCTTCATTGACTTTACGCTTTAAGGTACGCTCAGGCGTTAAATAGAAATTTTTCACCAGTTGCTGGGTTAAAGTCGAGCCACCCTGACGTTTGCCACCGGTAATATTACTGACAACAGCACGTGCAATACCGCGTGGAGATACGCCATGGTGTTCATAGAATTTACGGTCTTCAGTTGCGATGAGCGCTTCGATCAAGGGTTTAGGCACTTTATTCAGCTTGATCAGTACCCGGTCTTCGTTATGCTGTGGATAAATTCCACCAATCAATAAGGGTTCCAGTCGGGCAATACCGCTAGAAGATGGCTTGGTGGCGCTAACCTCAGTCACTTGATTAGCACTAAAACTCACTTTCAGAACTTGTTCCGGTTCAACCCGATCACCAAAATCAAAGCCACGGGTATGTACATATAAAGTATTTCCCATAGTGACAAAATTGCCCGACTTGGCATAACTATCCGAGTTTTTATAACCGAGTAATTTTAATTCTTGTTGGAAATCCTGCTGACTGACTGGGGCATTGACGTACACTTCCATTGGACGTGCGAAAACTTTCGCCGGAATATCCCAGCGTTGACCTTCAAATTTTTCGCGTACAATATTATCTAATTTAATCAGGTAAATACTAAATACGACAAAGATGGAAATGACTAAAATCGAGAAAATTAAGGCAAAAAACCCCATGCCACGTTCAGATTTCATAAATACTTATAAGATCCTGTGAAATTGTGCTAATCATGCGAAGCTTTTAATCATTTTGCAATATTTAATCAATAAATGCGCTTAAAATTAAAATCAAAGCCCACAATTTCTCCTTAATTCAAATATATTTCAAATAATTTGCGACGAGCTAGCATCCTGTTATAAATTATCATCCAGGTATAGCTTAATGCTATGATATGCAAGATCCGTAGCGGAGCGACGACACTGGTGCAAATTTCCCATAAAACCTTTCGAAATATCGGGTTAATAGGACGTCCTGATAAATCATCGGTGGTTGAAACCTTATGTCTTATTCATGATCATCTTCTGAATTTAGGCCTACATCCTGTTTTTGATGCAGCGACAGCTGAACTCGTTCCATATAACAATACCCAAACTGTCAGTCGTGCTTTACTTGGTGAAGTCGTTGATCTGGTCATTGTGGTAGGAGGGGATGGTTCGCTTTTGCATGCAGCACGCGCACTGGTCAAGTACAATACTCCTGTGATTGGCGTTAATCGGGGGCGTCTGGGATTCTTAACCGACATCAAGCCAACCGAAGTCATCTTTAAGCTGGATCAGGTGTTAAAAGGTGATTTTCAGACTGAGCGACGTTTTTTACTCGAAGTCGAAATTCGCTCCAAAGGCGAAGTGATTTACGATGCAATTGCACTGAATGATGTGGTACTGCATTCAGGAAAATCGGTGCATATGATCGATTTTGAACTGAATATTGACGGACAGTATGTCTATCGTCAGCACAGTGATGGCCTGATTGTATCGACGCCGACCGGCTCTACGGCTTATGCACTTTCTGGGGGCGGGCCAATTGTCCATCCGAGTATGGATGCGATTGCGCTGGTGCCGATGCATCCGCATACCTTGTCTTCACGCCCGATTGTGGTCGGTGGACACAGCGAAATTAAATTACTGATTCGTGAAAATCGCGTACTGCCGATGGTCAGTGCGGATGGACAACACAGTGTGTCTTTGAATGTTGGCGATAGCGTCCATATTCGCAAGCATCCCTTTAAACTGAATCTTCTGCATCCACCGGGCTATGACTTTTATAATGCCTGTCGAACCAAACTGGGGTGGAATCAGGACTTTGATTATTTTAAGCAGGATTAAATCATGAATATTGAACAAATGCTTGCCGTACTCAATCCTGAGATTGTTGAACGCCTAAGAACAGCAATTGAAATTGGAAAGTGGCCAAATGGTGTAGCCCTAACTCAGGAACAACGCCAGACTTGTATGCAGGCAGTCTATGCCTGGGAAATGAAAAACTTGCCTGAAAATGAGCGCAGCGGTTTTATCGATCGCGGTACTAAAGAAGAAGGCGAGGAATGTGATGATGATCATCACAAGAATGAACCGGAATTCAAGCCAATTCGTTTTGTCTAAGCACTGAGGTCGAGTCAGTCGAAAGATATTTAAAAAAGCATTGTTCAATGAAGGAACAATGCTTTTTTTCTACACATTTCAAAGTTTAAACGGTGTGACGATTCACCCATAATTCTTTGGCTTTTTGCATCGCAACTTCATAGCTTTTACATGCACCCATGCTATACAACGCAATGCCCATGGTTTCCGTAACCGCAATCTCGCCATATTCATGGCTTTGCTGACCATCCCATACTGCTTTAAATAAGGCCAGATCCAGTTCTTCCTCAACCGGACTACGATTGTCAGTCAGTTTCGGTAGTTCATATTCGTACAGTTCGCCATCTTTAATACCGCAGATCAAAGTTTTGGCATCCGGATTACGCTCAAATTCGCCCCCTTCACCTTTAATTACCGCACTATTTTTATAACCTAAGCGGAAAGCCGCCTGTTGGTGCGAACCCCGATACGCCGGATGGAAAATTGCTTGCAGCGTTGCTTTGGCATTAAACGGGTTAATTAAACGAGCCAGCGTATGAATCGGGGAGCGCAGTCCCATTACATTTCGTAGGCCAATCAGATCTGCCAGAATCGGAGAAATCACCTCTAACGGGATATAGGCAAAATGTCGTTGCTGTAATTGCTGCTCCACTTCATCATCATTTTGACAGATTGGATAGCCTAAGCAAGTTAACACTTGTTCGGTATAAACCCGGTTCATGGTATGACCAGCGGCACCATGCATCACAATAGTATAACCATGCTTGGCCAACGTCAGTGCTGCCAGAATAAACCATGGATAATGCTTGCGCTTGCCTGCATAAGAGGACCAGTCCAGATCGACATCCAGCTGCTTAAAGTCAAGCTGGTCGCGTGTGGCCTGAACAAAACCGGCTAACTCATCTACAGACTCTTCTTTGACCCGCAATAACATCAAGAACGCCCCTAGCTGCACATCGAGCACTTCATCTTTCAGAATCATGCTAAAGGCTTGATAGGCTTCATCATAGCTGAGGGAGCGGGCGCCATTTTTTCCTTTCCCCACGATGCGTACATATTGGGCAAAGGGATGTTCGAAATCTTTATAAATATTTCTTTTGGTCTTCATAACTTATACAGCTTGCAGCAAATATTGGGGTCAATGAGGAGGGTCTAAAATTAACAAAGCTTTCAGTATACGGAAAACAGGCATTTAAATCTGATTATCGACTAATGTCTAATTCAATGCGAGCAAAAAGCAGGCAATTGCATAAGACTTTATGCACATTTAATGGGATTTTTCAGTAAAATTCAGACAATTTTTAGAGTTTGTTTAAGTTTTCTTAATCTCTTTCTCCCATTTAATACTTTGGTCTGATGCTGCGCGTCAGATTGAATGCGTGGCTGATTTTCATTTTGAACATTCTCTTGAGCCTATTGAGATTTGATCCAGTTCATCTTCAGAGCAGATGAACAGATCAGTGCATTTCTCAAAATGGTCTTTTTATTTTCAGATATCGTTCAAGTAGATTTATTATGGCGAAAAAACCGATTTATAAGTCACTGTATTTTCAGGTGATTGTGGCCATTATTGCAGGTATTCTGGTCGGGCATTTCTCGCCGAGTGGTACGCAAATTATCAATGGTGTAGAACAGTATGTTCCTGGCTTGGGTGAACAGCTTAAACCGCTGGGTGATGCATTTATCCGCCTGATCAAAATGATCATCGCACCGGTGATTTTCTGTACTGTGGTCAGCGGTATTGCGGGTATGGAAAGCATGAAATCAGTGGGTAAAACTGGTGGTGTTGCTTTACTTTACTTCGAAATCGTCTCCACGATTGCGTTGGTCATCGGTCTGGTGGTGATTAACATCGTCAAGCCAGGTGTAGGCATGAACGTTGATCCTGCATCACTGGATACCACGGGCATCAGCAAATATGTCGCTACAGGTGAGTCACAGTCGACGATCGACTTCCTGATGAATATCATTCCAAATACGGTGGTAGGTGCATTTGCGGAAGGCGAAATTCTACAGGTTCTGTTGTTCGCGATCATTTTTGGTTTCGCGCTGCATAAGCTGGGTGATCAAGGCAAGCCAGTCCTGAAACTCATCGACCAGATTTCACATGTATTCTTCAATATTGTGAACATGATAATGAAACTTGCGCCAATCGGTGCATTTGGTGCAATGGCCTTTACCATTGGTAAATATGGTATTGGTTCGCTTGCTCAGCTGGCACAGTTGATCATTTGTTTCTATATCACCTGCGTACTGTTTATTTTCATCGTACTGGGTTCAATTGCGCGTTTTGCGGGTTTCAGCATCATGAAGATGATTCGCCTGATTCGTGAAGAACTGCTGATTGTACTGGGTACTTCTTCTTCAGAATCAGTATTGCCACGTATGTTGAAAAAACTGGAACTTGCTGGTGCTGAAAAATCAGTGGTAGGTCTGGTGATTCCAACCGGTTATTCATTTAACCTGGATGGAACTTCAATCTATTTGACCATGGCTGCGATCTTTATTGCGCAGGCGACCAATACACAACTTGATTTGTCTCATCAGATTACCCTTCTTCTGGTACTGTTGATTTCATCTAAAGGTGCGGCAGGTGTCACGGGTTCTGGCTTTATTGTGATGGCAGCAACCTTGGCTGCTGTGGGCAATATTCCTGTTGCAGGTCTGGCCTTGATTCTCGGTATTGACCGTTTCATGTCTGAAGCGCGTGCCTTGACCAATCTGGTGGGTAACTCTTTGGCGACTTTGGTTGTTGCAAAATGGGTAGGCCAGCTCGATATGGACAAGCTGAACTATGCATTGGCAAATCCATCAGAAATTGATGAAAAAATGGCGCAAGAAGGCAATAACGCCCATTAATTCTAATGTTTGAAAGAAAAAGGAAGCTTCGGCTTCCTTTTTTATTGACTGCAAAGTTAGTAAAAGATAGATGCCAGTACATGACAGTAAAGCTGAAAGTAGATAGTCTGTAAAACAGGAAATAAAACGATAAACAGTATAAGGACAACAGAATGCTTGCCTACGATGCCGATCTAGAATTATTCCGCGACAATTTTAAACGCTTTATGAATGAACATGTCGCACCGTATTATCAACAATGGGAGCACGAAGGCCTGATGCCACGTTCAGTCTGGAATGCACTTGGTGAAAATGGTTTCTTGTGTGTCGATGTTCCGGAGGAATATGGCGGCTATGGGGTGCCAACCGATTATTCATTGATGCTGATTGAAGAGTCTGCACGTGCCGGATACAGTGCCATTTCTACAGGGTTGTCCTGTCATTCGGATATTGCTGCACCCTATATCTTGCATATTGGAACTGAAGAGCAGAAGAAACACTGGTTGCCGAAAATGGTGAGCGGTGAAGTGGTCGGTGCGATTGGTATGACCGAGCCAGGTGCCGGCTCAGACTTGCAAGCCATGCGTACCAGTGCCATCTTGCAGGATGATTACTATGTATTAAATGGCTCAAAAACCTTTATTTCCAATGGTCAGCATGCCGACCTGGTAGTACTGGCAGTCAAAACTGATCCGCAAGCGCGTGCCAAAGGCGTTTCTTTGTTACTGGCCGACACGCATCTGGAAGGCTTTAAAAAAGGCACTAATCTGGACAAGATTGGCCTGCATGCGCAAGATACTTCGGAACTGTTCTTTGACAATGTTAAGGTGCCGAAAAACCAGTTGCTCGGTCAACCGGGGCAGGGTTTTGCTTATTTGATGCAGGAATTACCGCGTGAGCGTACCGCCATCGCAGCAACAGCCTTGGGTGCAATTCGTGGTTCTATTGATGTGACCACGCAATATGTGAAAGAGCGTCAGGCTTTTGGTCAGGCCATCGGTCAATTCCAGAATACTCGTTTTGTTTTGGCACAAGCGAAAATTGATGAATTGGCGACCGCAGCTTTTTATAACCAGAATCTTGAGCTTTATATGCAAGGGAAACTGGATGTCGAAACTGCAGCGGCATTGAAAAGTTTTTCTACCGATATGCAGATGAAGATTGCTGACAATCTGCTTCAGCTCTTTGGTGGTTATGGCTACATGACTGAATATCCAATTTCACGCTTCTTTGTCGATGCCCGTATTCAACGGATTTATGGCGGTACCAATGAAATCATGAAAGAAATTGTAGCGCGTGGTCTGTTAGGACGTTAATTTATTAATGAAAAAAGAGTCCTTTTTAAGGACTCTTTTTTTACAGGCAAGCTATAGCAAAGAGCCGTGACTCTGTTTTAAATTTTATGATTTCAAGACATTCAAACATTAGATCTCTTGCGAAAGTTAATTTAAGAGCATCCAATTCACCATTCCAGCAATTAAATTCATTCTTAGACCAAAGCGTTTCCGTCTATTTCTATAGCGTTCTGTTAATATCCGAAAATGTTTAAGTT
>NZ_VPCG01000035.1:0-31569 GCF_013418355.1 Acinetobacter sp. YH12151
AGTAAGAGAGCTTTTACTATTTTTTCATTTGAGTATTTCACTAATTTAATTCTCTTATCTACTCAATAAATAATAATACTATAACGATTTTATTGGAGGTTTTTTGATTCTATTTAACATAATGGCGGTTATACGAAATTTGGATGTTAGAAACCATTTAAATTAATGAGTTATTGAATAAGTAAAACCCTCTAAGTAGACTTTTAGAGGTTGTAAATCTAGGAAAAAGCTAAAGATGCCGTTGATTGAGTATTACGGTCTGCTATTTGAATGGCACGATAAAAAAATGGAATTAGTCTATCGAGGGCGTGAAATTACTTTTGAAGAGGTATGTAGTGTTTTTCTTGATCCAGAGCTGATGTCCTTTGACGATCTTGGTCATTACGATGAGCAACGGCTAATATCAATCGGTCTGAGTAATCGTGGTAGACTACTAACAGTGGTTTGGGTTGAACGTGGTGATGTTGCAAGAATCATTACTGCCTTTGAGCCATCGCACAATCAAAAGCGGAGGTATAACCATGCAAAATGAATTAGAACGTTATAAAAATTTTGACCCTACCAATGCGCCAGTAGTAAAACCAAATTTTGTTAAAAAATTACAAGAACGCCATGCGATTGCTCAAGCAAAGGCTTTTGATGCGGATGTTGTAACTTGGCTAAGTTCTCAAGATAATGAAACAAAACAGCATATTAACGACATGGTGCGCCATATCATGGCGTTGAAACGTATTTAATTAAAATTTAGCTCGATGCTTTGCAATATGGCGTTAGCCATATTGCAAAGTCGAGCCACTTTGCGACTGTTTTTGTTTAATTAGTAATGAAAAATACCAAGCAAAGTACCGATTTCTAGTATGAGTTACTTTATGTTTAGGAAAATTATTTTAAGTTTGTGCTTAAGTTTACCTCATGTAACTTCAGCAGAAAATCTAGCATTAACTTCTAAAGAATTAATAGATTTAGAATTTAGAGAAAATTTAAATAAAAACTATTCGCTTGAGGAACTTACTTTAATACTTAATGAAAAATTGAAGGAAATATCAGTAATTTTTCCTGAAATACAGGGTGTTTTTGTAGATGAAAAAAATAGGGAAATTGTACTTGTTACTTTAAAAAGTGAGGACGATTTTATAAAACTTCAACAAGCTAAAAGTATATTAAATGCTCCAGTAAGATTAATGGTACTTTCAGCTCCATTTCTAGAACATTAAAAAATGTCTATACAAAAATTAAAGATAGAATCATTTTACATAGTAAGAAATCTCTATTTTTAGACATTTTGATTATGCTAAAGGAATAGCTATAGCCATATTTCAAAGTCGGGCAACTTTGCGCTTGCTGTAATCTGATTAGTAATAAGAAAAACCAAGCAAAGTATCGATCATCTAGTATTTTTTAGGGTCGATCTGACACCAGTCATAGGTTTTTTCTTTGACGTTATTTGGTTGGAATGAGTAACACGGCTTTTTCGTCATGATTCTGACGAGTGTTTCTCCATCATCAACTTTGATTTGAAGTGCATATTGTTCTAATGCTTTCTTATCTGCTCTGCGCTGTTGAATTTCATCAAGGCTTGGAACATACAAAAATATAGCCAAAAGCAATACGAGAACCAAAGCCACAAAAGTACTGGCAAAAAACAGGATAAATTTTGCATTTAGTTTAGCTGTAACTTGGTTTAAATGCTGAATACTGTTGTTCAATGCGCCTGTATGCTTCTTATTTGCGTTTTCTAGCGACTTTTCAGCCTTATTGAGTACTCCGCTAGCCACTTCGTTGTAAAACGTCTCTAATCGCTTGTTATCGTCTGCTATGGCTTCTCTGTATTCCTTCATAGATGCCAATAGAATATATAACTGATCGTCTAGGTCTAAATCATCATTTTGGTTACTCATCGTGACCATCCATCATTATCTAAATCTCGTGATGCCTTACGATTTGCTTGTTCGGCTCGTTGTTTATCTAATTCTTGCTGTCGCTTCATTTCCGCTTGGCGTTCCAGTTCTAGGCGTTTGCTTTCTTGGTTCTTCTGCCATTGCTCAAAACCTTGATCGACACGGTTTAAACCACGCTGTAAAACGCTCTCTTTCTGCTGTTTCTGTTGGTCAAGTTGTTGGGTGTTCTGCTGTTTCACATTGTCATTGAAACGGCTAATTTCAGTGTCTATGCCTTGTCTGCGTAATTGAGTGACTTTGGTGCCTTCATGGATGGTGGCTTGTAGTCCGTTGTTCTGATCGGCATAGCTGCGGTGATCTATTTTTTCTCGGTAGCCTGCACGTTCCAATGCTTTATTGGCTAAGTCTGCCCATGTTTCTCTAATTTGCTTAATGTCTTCTTGGGTTGTCCCCATACCAAGGCTTTTTCGTTTGGCATTGCTTAACTCAATATCGGTTTTAGTGGTTAGGGTAAGTTTCTTGTCCGTATCTAATTCTGCCTTTCGGGTGGTGAGCATGATATGGGCGTGATGGTTCTTATCATTACCGCCTTTGCTCGGTTCATGGATGGCTAAATCTGCAATCACGCCATAGCGATCAACTAAGGACCTGGCAAAGTCTTTTGCCAAGTCCTTACGTTGATCAGGGTCTAATTCATCAGGTAGGGCAATCACCCATTCTCTAGCCGTTCGGGCATCTTTACGGTTTTCGGTTTTTTCTGCCAAGTTCCAAAGTTCATTACGGTCAATTTCAATATCTAAATTAGAGATAATTTCAGAATGGGCTACACCGTCCTTTCTCGTAAAGTCATGCGTCAATCCTGTACGCTCATCTTTGAGTTTTTCCCCTGCACGATATGCAGAAGATGCAACCGCAGTTCGTCCCGAACTTCGGTTAACCGTTTTAGTCGAACAATGATAGATTGCCATGCAGTCGCCTTGAGATGCTTTTTCTTTTAAAAAATTGCGTAGCAGTTTTTTGGGGTTAAGGGGAATCCCCTTACGCAAACTTTGACTTGGATTAAATCCAAGTCGTAAGTGCGCATTTCATGAAAAACACGATAGCATATAGCTCGCTTGAACTCTAGTTCATAGAGCCTTATGCTTGAGTGGTTTTCTATATCCCGAAATTAACCGTTATGACAAAATCAACTGAAAATATTGAAAAGAAAATTGAAGCCCAGTTGGATAAGCTGAAACAGTTAAAAGCTCAGAAACAGGCTATTGAAGCAAGAGAACGTACTAAGCAAAAGGAACAGCAACGAAAAGATGATACTCGGCGTAAAATCCTGCTCGGTTCTTATTTGATTAAAAAAATGCAGAATGAAGCCAATAAAGAAAAAATATTGGCTGAACTGAATGAATATTTAACAGAAGATCGAGATCGAAAACTGTTTAATCTTTAAAATCTGTTTCTGTCCGTAAAGCTTTAAATATACGTTTTGCATGTATGGGATTTGCCGATTCAGGGTCTCTTAATATTTTACCAATCCAATTTGCAAAGGTTGGATAGTCTGGAAAGTTACTGAGGTCTGAAATACTACCTAATTTGCACAAAATCATACTGTATTTGGCAATTTGGGCATCAGTTATATTGGCAAAGATGTCGACTGTGTTGGGGTCACGATTTGGCTTGGATTCTTCTTTTGTCTTTTCAGTCTTTAATTTTTTGATAAGTATCTGAAAATGGGTAATGGTGCGTCCTATTTTCTCCTGATTTAAACTAATACGAAAATCGCCCTGTGCATTGACTTCTGCAATGGCGGGCAAAAGCACCCATCTTTTAAATTCTGCTGTTCTAGGGTATTTGTCGACAACGCCAAAAAATTCTTTCCATTCATCAATATACATAAGTTTAGTTTTACCTAAATCTTTCCATTTACAAACCATTTCATAGAGCCGTTTACCGCCAAATGTCGTCATTTCAATCGTGTTTGTGAAGTTGTAAGTTGTGTAAGCATCACCTGTTTTATCAATTAAAAAACGAATCGGGTCGGTAAAAAGCAGGTAAATAAATCCGTTGGATTCCATATAACCGACACTTTGTAGCCAGTTATGTTTTGTCGGTACTGTTTCATAACGTCCATGTTTAGGGGGAACAACGCAAACGGCATTAGGTTCTTTGTTTTGTTTTTTATCCAAGTCAATGTATAGCGGAAATTTTAAATGCCGTTCCATTAGTTTATCGGCTGTGGCTTTTAACTGCTGATAGGCGTGACTATCTGAAATTTTGTTAGCTACTGCAAATTCTTGAGCAGTAATAAACACCTCATGATTGCCCGTAGCTTGCTTGTGTAGTTTATTTATTGCAAGTGTCATTAAATCATGTTCAGCAAGTGTTAAATCAAATCCTGCTTCAATGAGTGTATTTGATTTAGATATGGAAATGTCTTTGGTTTTTTCAGTGTAAAAAATCGGATTCGATACAAACTCACTCATAACCATCTCTAGTTTTATTGGTGTAGATAAAACTTACCACTACATTAATGTAGTGTAAATAGATTTCTACACTTTAAACGTGGGGTCTCTACACTTTAAACGTGGGGTCTCTACACTTTAAACGTGGGGTCTCTACACTTTAAACGTGGGGTCTCTACACTTATAGAGCTTGAAAGCCTTATAGCACAAGGGCTGGAGAGGAGCTATAATTCTTATAATTCTTATAATTCTTATAAAAGGAAAAAATCAAAAATCAAAGGCTATGGCACTCGCTTTGCTCGTGTCGTTTCAAAAGCAAAGTCAAAAGCATTAATAATGTATTCGCTACGCTCATACTTTTTGAAAAGCAAAAGCTCCAAAGTTCGCACCCATTCGGGATGCTCTGTACCTACCGTTTAAAATCGAAAGGGAGCTTGTAATCAGAGAAAAGGCGAGGGTGAAATTTTGATGATGCTCAATCGCTCGTAGACACTCGCTCGGTTCTTATTATCTAGGTTTTAATTATTTACTGGAGCTAATCAAAGTTGTGAAACATTGCTTAAATAATAGGCGTGGAACGTGAAAAATCATAAAAAAAGCCCGAATAGGGATGTTCGGGCTATAAAATAGAAACTACAGCATTGATTTCTATAGATAATTATAACGCATTTCGTATAAGGTGTATTATGTTAATTTTAGGGAAATTTAAGAATCTCTATGCAATGGTTTATTCAATATTCTTTGATTTCTTATCTTTTAGGTTAATCAGAAATAGCCAATAACATAAGCCAGGAAATAGAGCCATAAAGATAGTCCATGTATCTGTATACATCTTCCACCACTCTTTCGAAATTTCTCCTGTGTGACTCCATCCAAAAAGAATAAAAAATGGAGTAGCAATAATTATAGAGGCAATACAGATAGTTAATAAATTAAGACTGTTATAACGATTTAAAAGAATTGAGAATATGAAGCTGAAAGGTACAGTCAAAATACAATAAGCCAAGTAGACAAGACCGTGCCCTACAAGAACAACTAAAATCGAGTATAGGCTGTATTCCTGATTCATTACGATAAACAGGACTGCTGTGAAAAAAAGTAGTGGTAAAGGAGAAAGTAAGAGAGCTTTTACTATTTTTTCATTTGAGTATTTCACTAATTTAATTCTCTTATCTACTCAATAAATAATAATACTATAACGATTTTATTGGAGGTTTTTTGATTCTATTTAACATAATGGCGATTATACGAAGTACACCTGTATATTAATATAAATATCAACAACTTAAAAATTTAGCACTGATCACAAAACGCACAAAAATTGGCTTTTGTAATAAGTTGGTGAGTTTTTAAGCAAATCTGTAACATTTCGCCAGTAAATTTGATTAAAAAACGATCGATTTAGCAATCAGCGCCCATTTCATCGGCTTCTAGGATCCGAAACTATCCCCAATTGCTGTGGATAAAATTTAGGCTATTTTGTACGCTTTGGCTCACATAAAACTCGGCCCTTTGCGGCTATCCAGGATAGGTGAATTTTCCTATGATGAAGTCATAGAGAACAGGATGTTCCAAACAACAAGAATAAGAAAGATCGCACCAGGAGCGTGAGGTAAGACAGGAGTCATACCTAGCAACCCAATATGAGAAACCCCGGCAGGATGCTGGGGTTTTTTATTATTTAGATTTCTTAAATCAGCGTCGGGTGTGCCGTCCAGGATACGAATTAAAGTCGCTTAAAATAACGTCAATAAATATTGAAAAAGTCATAAAATGTGATATGTTTCACACTCTATTTTTTAGTAGTAAAATTTTTTTATGAAACTATTAAAAATAACAGCAAGTTTTTAAAAAAACCATCTGTTTCATTATTAATAGGCCCTTATATGAAAAACTTTATCACTACAGCATTATTGCTTTCTTCTGGCGTATTTATAGTAGGACAAACAAACGCTTCTACTGCTTCTAATACTTTTGAAGTTAAAATTGAAGTTGTATCAACATGTACGATCAGTACTACAGATATCGATTTCGGTACAGTATATAGTGGTGAGGCAGGAGGAAATAAAACAGGTACTTTAAATGTAAAATGTACTAGTCAAACACCATACAAAGTTGGTTTATCTGGTAGTGGTAAAATGACCAATACAGATGACTCTACGTCTAGTATTGATTATAAATTATTTCAAGCATCTACTGATGAGACAGCGTGGGACAACAAAGATAATCTATATTCTGCAACTGGTTCAGGTGAGGTACAGAATATTCCTGTAGTTGCTAAATTATTTGGCTCTACAAATGTACGCGCTGGTAACTATGCTGATACCGTCACCGCTACAGTAACTTATTAATTTTTATTATCGTAAAGAGTCCACATGAAAAAGCCAGCCAAATTCTCTCATGTGTTCCACATTTGTGGTACAGGAATCTTGGCAGCTAGTATTTTTATAACACAGGCGCATGCTGCGAGTTTGCAAGTTGCGCCTATTTTATTAGAATTCTCACAACAAGAAAAAGTCAAAGAACTTTGGTTGACCAATACAGGTAATGAGAGTATTCGTGCACAAGTACGAGTGAACGCTTGGACACAAAGCAATCAACAAGATATTTTAACAAACTCTAAAGATTTAATTGCTAGTCCTATGGTCATTAGCATTCCTGCCGGACAACGGCAATTGGTTCGATTGATCCGCAATACTCAAATAGCAAATACGACTGAACAAGCTTATCGCCTCATCGTGGATGAATTACCTAACTCCCAGACTGATGTACAAAGTGGTCTACAATTGTTACTCAAATATTCCATTCCTGTTTT
Source organism: Acinetobacter sp. YH12151 (assembly GCF_013418355.1). NCBI lineage: Bacteria > Pseudomonadati > Pseudomonadota > Gammaproteobacteria > Moraxellales > Moraxellaceae > Acinetobacter > Acinetobacter sp. YH12151. The sequence goes on from NZ_VPCG01000035.1 coordinate 7,170, forward strand.
TTTAAAAGTATCGGACAGTAGTGATACAGATCAAGGCATAACATCCCTGCAAGGTATGAGCTTTAAATATAATACGCAAACACTAACAATCAACAATCAGTCTAGTCATTATAAGCGCTTTAGTCAGTTTTCCTACATGGATGCGCAAGGTAAAAAAATACCAATTCAAATGGGATTGATGGGTTATGTACTTAGTGGGAAAAGCATGCAATGGAAAATTCCAAATAATATAAATGTTACGCGTGGTGGAAAGTTTATAGCTGTAGTTAATATGGATCTTCGTGAACAAACTCTACCATTATCTCCCTAATACAAAATAAGCTTTAGGGATAGGGAGTTTCTGATCATTGAATGTTCGAGCAAGCAATTTTATACTTGCAGGAATGATGCTGGTCACAGCACCGACAACATTTGCAGAACAATACTCATCCAATATAGCCAGTGCGATTCAACAGGAATTGTATTTGGATGTAGAAGTAAATCAGTCTACACAGATTCAAATTGGTCATTTTTTACAACAAGATCAGCAACTCTATATTGATGTAGCTTCCTTAAAAAATTTCGCCATTACTACCGAGATAGAACCAATCATAATTGATCAGGTATCCTATATCGCACTTGATCAGATTGAAGGGCTAAGCTATAAATATGACGACCTCAATCAAAAAATCTCAATCCAAGTACCTATTACACTGTTAAGCAGTCAACATCAATATGGCTATCAGCATCTGCCTGCTGCAAAAGTTAATCCATTGCATGAAAAAACAGGTGTCTTACTCAATTACACTGCTTTTGCTCAGCAGTATGAGAATATATTTTCTTTAAATGGTTGGAATGAATTTCGTGTTTTTGGGCTATTTGGTGGGGTATTCAGCCTTTCTGGTAACTACCAATATCAAGATAATGCCTTTATAAATCATCATATACTGGATACATATTGGGAAAAAGATATCCCAGAAAAATTGCTTAGACTACGTTTAGGTGATGCACAAAGTAATGCACTATCATGGACACGCTCTACTCGATTGAGTGGTCTTAGCTTATCGAAAAATTTCGCTTTACAACCCTATACCGTGACGACTCCCTTAATGAGTTTTAAAGGTCAGGTAGCATTGCCTTCACAAGTAGATTTAATAATTAATGGTATTAAGCAGGCTTCTCAAGATGTCGTACCAGGACAATTTGATATTCAATCAGTCCCCAGTATTACAGGTGCAGGCAATGCACAAATGGTCATTACAGATATTAATGGTCAACAGCAAGTGCTGAATATTCCATTATATGGTACGAATAATCTACTCGCAAAAAGCTTAAATGACTGGTCTTTTAATGTAGGTTATCCAAAGTTAAATTATGGCTTATCTTCATTTGATTATGCACAAGATCCTGCATTTAGTGGAAGCTATCGTTATGGAATATCAAATAAACTTACTCTGGAAACACATACTGAATTGACCGATCAATTGCAACAGGTAGGACTAGGCACACTTTATCAATTAGGCAAACGTGCAGGCCAGCTTAATCTCTCTTATGCTTATAGTCGTACACCTGAGCAACATGGACAATTATTAGGCCTAGGTTATAGTTGGAACTCTACATTAATAAGTTTAAATTATAATGGGCTACGACAGTTTGGTGAGTTTAATGATATTGCTAGCTTGAATGATACGGCATTTGCCAGTAGGTCAGACCAATTTTATATAGGTTTTAATACTAAAATTGGTCAGTTGGGAAGTAGCTATATCCAGCAAAAATATACGGAGCAAGAGAGTAAGTTTGTATTGCTAAACTGGTCTTATATCTTGCCGCAACGTATGAACCTAAATTTAGGTTATACGCATGATTTAATTAATAAGAAAGATAGTTATTATCTATCACTTAATATCCCTTGGGTGCAACGTAACTCAGCCACAGCATCAATACAGCGTAGTCATGATAACAAACAGTTTGGTGTGAATATAATGCATACGCTAAATCAAGATCAGGGAGGGATGGGATGGCAAGCCATGGCCAATCGTACAGATCAATACTCACAGTTTCAGGGGCAGATCGACTATCTCGGTCGCTATGGGTTAGCACAATTAAATGTGCAACATACAGCATCAGACCAACAAAATAATACCAGTGCATTTGCCTCAGTCAACGGAGGGTTAGTTATTCTAAAAGACGTGATACTACCCACGCGTTTGAGTAACGGTTCATTTGCTATTGTCTCAACAGATAATATTGCTAGCGTACCGGTGCGTATGGAGAATCGTTTGATTGGTAAAACTAATCAGAAAGGATATTTGCTATTGGATCGTCTAAATCCATATCAGCATAATAGTGTAGCAGTTGATACCCTGAACCTATCCATAAATTTAAAAATAGAAACAACACAGCAAGATGTTGTACCTCGTCAGGCAAGTGGTGTATTCGTTCGTTTTCCAATGTATCAAGTGAAATCCGTTCAATTACAGGCAGTCGATGATCAGGGAGAGAATCTAGCAGTGGGTAAATCTGTTTGGGATATTCAACCATCAATACAGCAGCCTCCTAAAACCATTGTAGCTCATGATGGTATTGTATATTTAGATGATGTGAAAAATAATAAATTATATATTGGCGATGAGCTTAAGCAATGCCAAGTGAATCTTCCTGAAGTTTCCACTCTTGAAGGTTTTAGCGATTTAGGAAGGGTGGTATGTCAATAACTCATCAATTTAACCGAATCAAAGCTTATGGCCTCATCAAGCGTTTAGCTTGTATGAGCTTATTGTTTTTAGCTTATAGCATATGCTCTTCATCTGCTTATGCAGAGAGTTGCTGGGTAAGTGGAGGTAATTTAAGCCTAGGCACAGCGAACATTCAAGGCTCGATGACAGCTTCTACGGATATTACCGTAACATGTAATTCAAACTGGAGTCAGCCCGTGACATATAAGATATGTATGGTAGTTGATAGTATAGATCCAGCGGCTAAAGATCCTCGCACAATGATTAACTATGATAACTATCCTGCTTCCTTATTAAATTATAACTTATATTATGATGTCGCACGAACACGCAAGATACCAAACTCAGACGCTAAAAATACAGCTCAGTGCCAGTCTGTTCAAGTAGGTGCTAATACAGGAAGTCCGAGTACATTAGTCAAAATGTATGGTCAAGTTCTTGCAGGACAAAATGTACCTGCTGGCTCCTATAAAACCAATAGTACTTCCATAAAGCTATACTATGCTTATCGCTATGGCTTAGAAGTACCTTCAGATTTAGAAGCTCTAGCTAGTCAAAATAGCTCAACTAACAATATAGTCGTCAATTCTAACTATGAAAATAGCTGTTTGATTTTATCTGCATCAGATATAGATTTTGGTTCAGTGGAGCTATTGAATAATACTTTATATCGTTCAGGGACTATTCAATTAGCATGTCCAATGGGTACCAATATGAAGGTAAGTTTAAATAATGGTCTAAATCCATTGGGCTCACAAAGACGTATGAAAAATTCTTTAGGAAGTTATATTCAATACAGTTTATATCAGGATCCAAGTCACTCGAACATTTGGCAGGCGGATACTTCATATTCTATAACCCACCAGACTATCCCTGTTTATGCGATGCTCCCATCGCAAAGCATTAGCAGTATAGGGAAATATTCCGATACCATTACTGTGACTTTAACTTATTAGAAAACTCTATATTTAATAGGTAATCGTAGCAGTAACTGTATCTATATATTGACCGGCAGGAACGTTAGTATCAGGCACTTTCCCCCAAATGGTAATATTTTGAGTTTGTCCTGTACCGTGTTGTGAAAAAAGATTTTCAGAGCTGTTTCCCCATTCTTTGCTCATAGATGCATCTTGATAAAGTCGATATGAAAGCTTCAAGGAAGCATCCTGAGTATTCTTTAGTGTGCCATCACTATTTAGTGAAATATTATAAGGCGTACCATTAGTACACGAGACATTTAAACTTCCCGTTGCCTGGATATTTTGGGTATTACGAGAAATTGTACCAAAATCTATATTAGAAGTAGAACCTGTGCCGATATCACAAATTTCATTGACTTTCATTTTGACCTGAAACTGTGTGGACTGCCGGTCACTCATGGTATAAGCAGAGACTGAAACTACAGCTAGAATTACAAATGAATATTTAAAAATTTTCATTGAATGTGCCTATATCCAATATAGATAATTATATTAATCTGAATTGTAGAGAGTAAAAAGGTAACTATTTAAAGTAATAGTCTGGATTACGCACTAAATTTCATGATTCTAATCATATTATTCGATTTTACTCAACTATGCTGCCATCTAGTAAACAATTCAAAAATAAAAGGGCAAACAGGCTAGATTTAACATAAAACCTCTTATACGAAATTGAACAGAGACTAGATATCTAATCTCTGAACATGTCTTATTTTATTACCATCTTCCCAGGCGAAACCCGAATTTTTCTTCAAATTCGTCACTTATTCTCTTTCTATCTAATTTGATTTCTTCATGCTGATTTTTTAAAAATGTGATTTGTTCATCTCGTGTGAGATTATTTTCTTTAAAAAATTGCATTGTTAGTCGATCTGCTAACAGTAATAAATCATTTTCATAGCTTCTTTCGCATCTCATTGACTCTTCATATTCGTCTAGTTCAGCTATGTCATTTAGTTCAAGTTCTTCATCTGTAAATTCGTGCATCGCTTATCTCCAAAAAAACAACAATCTAACAGCTCAAAAACTCAATGTAAACTGTTGATTATAAAGAATTTAATGTTTAAGAAACTATTGGGTTTTAACATAATAAAATGTTAAAAAAAGACTTTTATTTTTAGATATTGAATCATTAAGAAAATGATCCATGCTCTTTATATATTTGAAAATAAAGAAATAAAAAACAATTGTTTATTTTTCATACAATTTCAATTTTTAACTTGTTGTTTTTTATACATTAAAAAAATCTTTGCCATAACTATAAAAGTACCCCTTTGAAACATATATTTTTTATTGACTATTTTTGAGTAAATTTCATTCTAACTAGCTGTTTAATGGCAGAAATATAAATAAGAGTTCCTGCGCTAGGCGGACGCGTAAACATTTGAAAATTTGCCAGCTCTTAAAAATCCTGAAATGATGGTTTTGCCAAAATATGAAATGAGCTTTCCTGTGTTTCCGTGCAGTGAGCGAAACTTTCTAAGCTTTGTTTTTCCTTGGTCCGTGTGCATGAAACAGCCATTTCATGCTAAAGACCGTGTAGCTGCATACGTGAGAAATCTAGTTGGTGCGGCTGCGAAGGGCACTGGACAGTGAGATTCTGTTCTTTGACCCAATCCAAGATGTCTATGAAATGACATTGAGAAACAAAAAACAGTTGGGCGACACTGAAACGGGAATCGTGGTGACACGATCAAACCCTGCTTAACAGAGAGTGTGAGTATCTTCACGGATTGATAGATGCGTTAGTAACACACGTTTACCGCTTCAATTCCTTAACAGGGCGGTATGCGTTGCGCACAGGTGGGCTTATGAGAGTATCGCGAGGTACTAGGGGCACGAGGAGAAATCTGGACTGCTCGGTACTCAATGATTAACCGGATTGATTTGTCGTGATGACATATTCGATTAGTTGTTGAGATCTATGGATAGCTCAAGCCTGTAACGGTGACACTAAGGAGATCCAAGAAATTGGTTCAAGCATGTTGCTTTGCGTAGGTTAAGTGCTTTACCCGTAATGAAATTTAATATCGGTTAATAATGAGGGTTTTCGGAACTCTTACCTCAAAAAAAGGGAATAGCTGATATCAGGTGGAACGGATAAGCGTACTGACCGTCTGTTTCTGTTGAAATAGACAAAGACTGTTAACGCTAAAGTGGGAATCTCTCAAGTCGATAATTATACAAGGTGGCTCCTTGATATAGGCTTTTAGAACCGAAAACACTCCGCGAGGGTGCTATAAGGTTTTATTAATGAGAGAGGGAGAGTTGCTGATTAGATTTATTTCGGATTTATTCGGATTAATTAGGTCACTTCGAGCGAATAAAAACGTGAGGGGTGGGTGAACGAAAGGCAATACGGTGCATAACCGGACTGAGAAAACAAAGTTTATCAGGCGAGAGGTGTGGCAACCTCAGCCGCTATGAAATGCGGCAAATCTGTTTGGCACGGAAGAAAGTGAATATACGTTAAACATCCTGATGTAGCGGTCGGATGAATAATATTTCATGATTAATCATTAAGAAAAAATGCGGTGGTTCCGTTAAAGTTTGCGCTTTGAAATAACCTAGTTGTTCCAGAAATGGATCTGCTGTTGACTGATTTTTGCGATGATGCAGCCGCAAGGCTCTAGTGGGATGATGTTATATGAAATCGTGGCCATAGAACTAAAACATGGTTGAAGTGTGTATTTTGTGATGTGTAGAAGTCATGGCCAGCTTAGTCATGATGGAGGATCCATTAGAGTCGCTTCCACTACAGTGAAAATGTCGTAAGTTGATAACTGCGAGTTCGTTCTAGTCGCGAACTTAATAAATGATTAGCGCTGAACTTGCGAAAGTTTCGTGAATTTGAACACGTCAAATCAAAAAAACAAGGCAGCCTCCTTAGGGGCTGCCTTACTTATCATTAAAAGCCCCTCATTTGCGTTTTAAGCACTTTTTTCAAATTAATGTAGGATTCTTTGTAATTAGTGAAAAAATCGTGCATACCCCCTATTTTTTGCGTCTAATCGCATATTTAGAGCGAGTGTCTACGAGCGAACATTGAAAAGTCGCGCCTAGACTTCCTGAAAAACAATTTTTTACTTTGAAAATTTCAAAAATAGTAAATCACTTGCAGAAAAGTCATATCTAGACCGAGCGAAGCGAGCAAAAAAACTCATGAGCGAAGCGAATTCCGAGTTGCTTTTACTTTTTATTTAAGTCACAACGAGATTAGCCAAAAATTCCCCCTAGAATCGAGCGAAAGCGAGATTCAATAGAGTTTGAGCGTAGCGAAAACATAGGGGCAATTTTTCAGTCCTTTGTTTTTTAATTATTTTAAATACTTTTAAATACTTTTATACTCGAATTAAATGTTATTAATCAAATACTTACATGTTAATTAAAATAGGTTTATGCAGCAATTAAAATAGGTTTATGCAGCAATTAAAATAGGTTTATGCAGCAATTAAAATAGGTTTATGCAGCAATTAACTAGGTTTGATTAAAACCTAGTTTAAATAGGTTTTATATATTGCTATTCAAAATAAATGAGGGTAAATTATGTCCATAAATATATTAGAGTTTTTAAAGCTATCGCTTTAAAAAATGGGCTAATCCATGATTAGATTTAACTTGCCTATGGATAAAAAATGAAAAAATCTATTAATAAAGGTTATCCAATGGGCGATTTAGTTGTTAAATCAAATGATTTGATCAATGCATCTTATAATTTAGGTGTTGTTGAACAAAGGTTATTACTTCTATGCATTATTGCTGCACGAAAAAAGAAAGCAGAACTATCTCCATCTGATGTGTTCTATATACATGCTTCTGAATACATCCAACAATTTAATGTAGATCGTAGTGTGGCATATCGCGCATTGGCTGAAGGTATCAAAGGAATTTATGATTCTGAAATTAAATTAACTTCTCCTAACTCAAAAAAGAGAATTAACATTAGATGGTGCTGGAAAGCTGAGTATGATGAAGATAATGCATCAGTCGGAATAGCGTTTACAGAGGATGTAATTCCTCTAATTTCAGCACTAGAACAACGGTTCACATCATATGATATAGATCAAATCGCTAAATTAACGAGTAAATACGCAATCCGTTTATACGAACTTATCATTTCGTGGCGTTTGACCAATAGAACTCCAATCTATGAACTAGACGATTTCAGAAATAAACTTGGATTAGGTGTTACCGAATACAAGACGATGAGTAACTTTAATACGAATGTATTAAATATCGCTATTCAGCAAATTAACAAATTTACAGATATCAAAGTTAAAGTTAATAAGCATAAAAAAGGAGTGAAAATTTCAGGATTTTCATTTGAAATAACTCAAAGAAAAGCTAAGCAACCAAATAATTTATCTCAAGATAATACAGATAAGTTCTACAAGCTTACAGATTCCCAAATAAATATGTTTGGTAATCAATTATCTCGACTGCCTGAACTTTCTAATTTAGCTGTAGAGGGCGAAAGCTATGAGGCCCTTGCTGTAAAGATAAAGAAAATGCTTAGAGACCCAGAGCAGCAACGGCAATTTTTACCAAATCTAAGAAACTTAGGCTTCAAACCTTGAGTGTATTGGAGAATACACTTATTGTATCCTCCAATACGTATCGTAAATACACAGTAATACACTATGAAAACAAATACAAAATACAGTGTTAGTGATGCTGCAACGCTGTATAAAAAATCTAGAGCTACTCTCTATAAAGACATAAAAAATGGGGCATTAAGCCGTGATCATGATGGCTTTATAGACTTTTCTGAGTTATTGCGCGTATATGGTGAACCGTTTTCAGGAAAACAGTCAAAACGTATTGATACGTCTCCAATACAGAACGTCGATACACCTGAATACACTGATAAAACAGTAGTAGAGTTAAAAAATCAGATCGATTTTTTGAAGAAACAATTAGAAAAAGCAGAAGATCGGGAAGCTAAAGCAAATTCTCGGATTGATACATTACTTACACTCATTGAAATGAAGCCGTCTCAGGTTCATCAGACTCAATATCAAGATCCATCAGAACCTAGCACGACTCCACCCCCCCAAAAATCAAATGCAGACGAATCTAAACATGACGGATTGACTACTGAAAACAAACGAATTCCAGTTCCAGAGCATATTGAGCCAGAACCGGAAAAAAGAGGCTTCTGGAGCCGCTTCTTTAAACCGTATGGCTGATCTGATTGTTCACCTGGGCTTATTAGAATCGTGGAACATTGCTGATTTATTGATCGTGGAACATGAATAATCAATAAAAAAGCCCACCTTGGGGGAGATGGGCTATCAAGTATTCACTATATCATTGAAATGTAAGACAAATATCTAAGCATTTCGTATAAGGTGTATTATGTTAATTTTAGATTTACTAAAACTATTTTTTGAGAACTAGGCTGTTATGGGAACTGTAAAGCTCAAATCTTCTGATGAAGTTTTTCAATTAAAAATTAGTCTGCTAGGTAGTGATCCTGAAATCTGGAGAACTATTCAAATTTCATCGGCAGCTACTTTATCTAGGCTCCATAAGGCAATTCAATCTGCTTTTGATTGGGAAGATAGCCATTTACATGAATTCACGACTATTAAGCATGAAAAGATCAATAAAAGACAAAAATTGAAAGAAGTTCTACGTGTAGGTAAAAAAATTATATATACATATGATTTTGGCGATTGTTGGGAACATTTGATTACTGTAGAAAGCAGACAATCTCCTGATTTAAATAAAAAATATCCATGTTGTATAGATGGTCAAAATCATGCTCCATTTGAAGATATTGGAGGAATTTTTGGATATCTTGATATTTTAGATGCATTACAAGACCCCAAACATCCAAGATATGACGATTACATGCAAATTATCGAGGATGAAATAGGAGAGATAGAGTTTGATCCGACCTACTTTAATTCACATGATATTAAGTTTTAAACCTGATTTAACATAATGGTTGTTATGCGAAATTCCTAGCATATTCACCTTTTGTCTTATATCTTTGTTTTTACCAATAGGTAAAATATATTCATAACCTACATCGGAAAAGTAGGTAGTTAAGAAAAAAATTGCAGAGATTTATAAGCCTTATAGTAACGGGAGAGACTATAGGGCTTTTTATTTATCTTAATATTCATATACCTAATGGATTTGCTTTTCAACTAGTTCCAATTTGTTTAATGCTTGCCGTTTTTTATGATCATTATTAATCTTTACAACTAGAGCTAAAATAAAAACCATCACTATAAAAACAAGGAAAATCAAATGCTTTTTCATCATTAATTCCGTCTTTTGATCTTTAAAAATGCCTTGCTCCTTTGTAAATAGATATGACATAAGGGAAGCACTGATACAAGCCTTTTTAAATGACTTTAGCAACTCGATAAACAGTTGCAACTCCACAATTCACTGCTTTGGCAATTTCTTCCTTAGTCATATTGCCAGCTGCTAGTAATTCTTTTATTCGTTTGTGCTTAGCCTCATTGGCTTTCTTACCTGTTGGCTTGTAACCCGAACGTGCCAAGCCCTGCTTAATACGTTCTATACGTTTCTCATTGTCCAGGCGGGCCATTGTTGCCAGGAGATCAATCAACATATTGTTGATGAGATCCAGGATTGAATGAGTAATGCTGTCACTGGTTTGAATCATTTGGTAGGTAGTAGGAAGATCTGCTACGACTAAACGAAGTCCCTTCTCCTGGATCCTGCGCTTCAGCTCTTGAAAATCCTGTTGGGTTAGGCGTGATAATCGGTCAATACTTTCAACCAACAAGGTGTCGCCTTGATTTGCTTCTGACAGTAGCTTATTCAATTCAGGTCGGTCTAACTTCGTACCACTATAGTTTTCCACGTACACAATGGTTTCGCCCAAATTCAAGTTTTGGTTTAGATCCTGAAGAATCTGCAAAGCCCTTTCTGCATCTTGATCTTTAGTTGAAGCTCGTAGATAAATACGTGTATTCATTTCTATCATTTAATCTTAATTCTATTAGATTAATGATAACAATATCATTTAATTATTGCATTAAGTCTAATGATAGATATTGTATGCGATTTGGCTCGCTATCATTCAGCTATACTCTTTTGATAAAAAAAGCATAACTAAAAGCCATGCCTTGGGAATTCGTATAACGTGTATTATGTTAATTTTAGTTTAATTAACAATTTACATTAGCACTTCATGCTTCTATCCCTCATAAAAAATTTACCTTAATCTTTAGCATTGAATGTTTCTATATACAGACTTCGCTCTAATTCTTGATTATAAATTTTTGAAGCAATGCAACACTCTTGCAAAAAATCAATAAAGGCATCATGAACATTTCTTTTCATTGGATCCTTAAGACAAGAATGTAATTTTTCTAACCTTTTAAGAACCCTTGGTTCATCGTGAAAAATTGCAATTACTTGGTTCATAGCACTAGAAAACTGTTCACCTTGAATAGAAAACCTATGTCCTAATAATTGCCTAGTAAGATCAATTTTTAATTTTCTCTTCTCCATCCTATTCATGTAAATAAGAGAAAGGATAGAGCCCAAAATTCCTGATAATAAGGAGGCAAATATTGTTATAAATATTAAGGTGTAACTCATTAACTAATTTTCATCCAAAAAGTTGTTTATCACATCTAAGATAAACTTCTTATTCGCAGTTTAAAATGTAAATTTTGAGCCATTTATCATAATGGGCGTCATCCGAAACGAATATTTTAAATATATAAAAATCATATACTTGTGTTATAGTGGTAATGCTCGACGATGTCGAAAAGCTGACTTGGAAAACAAGTCGGCTTTTTTATGAGCAGTTTTGAAATATTTTGCCAATCATTTTGACTAAAAATTACGCTTTCCAGCTTGAGTGATACAATTTTGTGATACATTATTGTATATACAAATTTGAATGTTTTTTATGGAACAGTATTTCGAATGGGATGAGGCAAAGAATCGAAAGAATCAGAAAAAGCACGATGTCTCTTTCGAAACAGCAAGCCTTGTTTTCGATGATCCATTAAGGATCTCAATCCAAGACAGACATACCGATGGTGAAGAACGTTGGCAGACCATTGGGAAAGTAAAAGGCGTACTAATGCTCTTGGTAGCTCACACTATCTTTGATGAAGATGACTGTGAAATCATAAGAATTATTAGTGCAAGACAGGTAACTAAAGCGGAGCGAGATAAATATGAGCATGGTTAGATACTCACGCAAAGAACTGAATGAAAAATTCAGCGACAAGCAAGATGCTGAAATTCAACGCTTGCTTGCTAAAGGGACGGTTCGTGATGATCAGCTAGATCTATCAGATATTCCTGAAATTACTGATTGGAGTAATGCTGTACGCCATAATCAATTCTATCGCCCAGTGAAGCAACAAACTTCTATTCGGTTAGATGCTGATGTTCTTGCTTGGTTCAAAGCACAAGGGAAAGGTTATCAAACACGAATGAATGAAATTCTTCGTAATGCTATGATAGAAGAATTAAAAAAATAGAAATTCCTATCTTATTTTAAAAGGAGATAACACATGGGTGGGTTTGTTATTGAAGATGCTACATTATGCGCAGTACTAAAAATTTTAAAGGAGGATGGGCTTGATTTAAATGAACTGCAAAAGAAATATGCTGATAGATTAATGAAAAATGAAATCACAATGATTCCAGAAGACTATAGAGAAGAATCATTAATAATTTTAAGAAATGCGATAGATAATACTTAAGATGATGAAAGTATCTGATGCTTTAATGGTTGCTTTAGTAACTGTTATCATTAATTTTTTTATTCAGTTGTTTTTTAAATATAAGGATAATAGGTCTCAACAATTATCAATTCAGTTAGCTATTATTGCTGAGATTAAAGCTTTAAAAAAACTAATTGAACAAAGAAAGTATGTAGAAGATATTCAAAATATAGTTTTATACCTTGAAAAAAATAGAGGTTATAGGACAACACTTTCGCTCGATATTCAAGAAAATGTATTCCCAGTGTATTCTAATAATTTAGATAAAATTGGACAGTTATCACCTAAAGTAGCTCCTCAAGTCGTCACTTTTTACGCCTTACTCTCTTCTATTCTACAGGATGTGAAAATAGGAGGTTTACTAAGCATACATGAACAAGGAAATTATCAGAACTATAAGAATATCTATGATCTTTTAACTAAAGCCTTAGAAATAGCCGATGAAATAATTAATTCAAGTCAGAATTAATTTAACAGAAGATTTCTCATATATGTTAATGAAAAATAGAAATTAAAGCTTGAAAAAACATAGAGATACTTGCGAAAAAAGCACCTAAACTATTCCATTTTGATTGGGCTTTTAAAGTTTCTCTCACATCCCATCCATCAAAAGAAACTCCTGATAAATTAGGTTGTTCATTTTTCTTTTGAGCTTTTTTCTTGGCTATCTTTACAGCTTTTTCTCTAGTGACTTTAACCTGGCTTGAATAAAACCATGCCCCAGCTGAGAAGAATCCAAAGATAATAGATATTGAAAGAATAATAAGTTTGTAGTCCATGACGTTACTTATGATTAAGACTTGCTTCCATATTTAACATAAAATCTCTTATGCGAAGTTGGTTTGTAAGCCCAAAATAGAAATGTCCGGTTTCTCCAAAGTAAAAATGTCCGCTTTTAGAATATGCGCTTTTGCGATGATCGAAGCGGACGGTTTGATATGTTGGTGTCTATGTCGGATAAAGAACTTAAACGATTGTCGGTTTTGCAAGAAATTTGTGATCAACGCATCACCCAGTCCCAAGCTGCTCAGCTACTGCATATTTCAGAACGTCAGATCAGACGCTTACTGCAAAATACAAAGCTCAAGGCCCAGTTGGACCTACATTCAGGGCTGCTTTTTCCCAATCCATTTTTAAATGGAGAGTTTATGAGCGACAATGAATATTTGAGCTTATATCTGGGTCAAATGAGTGATAAAGTATCACTCAAAATACCCAATATAGATTTATAGATGAAAGAGTTTCTCTCCCAGGCTGATGACCTGCATGAAAAGTACCTGCTTCAGGAAAACCAGAAAATTGAAGAACACAAGATGCTGGTCAATCAGGTCCTGGAGTCCTACGACCAGAAAACTGTTGCTGAAATACTTCGCAGGGTAGGACAGTATGACTGGACCCGTGAAACACTGAATAAATGGCTCAATGGAAAGAGTGCACCACGGGCACTAAGTGAAGGCGAAGTAGAAATGCTTCAGCAAAAAATGCTTCCGAAGCCACCAGCCCACCATCCACACTATAAATTCCGTTTTATTGATCTGTTTGCCGGGATTGGCGGGATCAGGAAGGGATTTGAGGAAATCGGCGGACAGTGCGTTTTTACCAGCGAATGGAACAAGGAAGCTGTCCGGACATACAAGGCTAACTGGTACTGTGATCCTGAACAGCATAAATTCAACGAAGATATCAGACAGGTTACGCTGACTGAAGATCTGGATACAGACATCAATGAAGCTTATGAGCATATTGATAACGAAATTCCAGATCATGAGGTACTACTGGCCGGTTTCCCATGCCAGCCGTTCTCTCTGGCAGGTGTTTCAAAAAAGAATTCCCTTGGCAAGGCACATGGTTTTGAATGTGAAGCACAGGGAACACTGTTTTTTGATGTGGCACGTATTATTGCCGCAAAACAGCCAGCCATTTTCGTACTCGAGAATGTAAAAAACCTGAAAAGCCATGACAAGGGAAATACCTTCCGTATCATCATGAAGACGCTGGACGAGCTGGGCTATGATGTTGCAGATGCTGATGCGAGTGGTCCGAATGATCCCAAAATCATTGACGGCAAGAACTTCCTTCCCCAGCACCGAGAGCGTATTGTACTGGTAGGCTTCAAACGAAGTCTGGATATCAAGGGTGACTTTTCCCTGAAAAATATCAGTAAATTCTTCCCTGAAGTCCGTCCGACCATACAGGATGTGTTAGAAAAGGAAGTAGAAGACAAATACATACTGACTGAAAATCTCTGGAAGTATCTTTACAACTATGCCAAGAAACATCAGGCTAAAGGTAACGGTTTTGGCTTTGGTCTGGTAGATCCGAAAAATCCTGGTAGCGTGGCCAGAACCCTTTCAGCCCGTTATCATAAAGACGGTTCGGAAATCCTGATTGACCGTGGCTGGGATATGCAACGGGGAGAAGAAGAGTTTGATGATCCTGATAACCAGAAGAACCGCCCGCGTCGTCTGACACCACGGGAATGTGCCAGACTGATGGGCTTCCAGAAACTGGATGGGGACGATTTCTTCCGTATTCCGGTCTCGGATACACAGGCCTACAAGCAGTTCGGCAACTCGGTTGTCGTGCCTGTTTTCACTGCCGTTGCCAGGTTACTGGAACCTTATATTTTACGTGCAGCAGAAATTCAGAAGCGTGAAAAAGACAGAATTTCCGCGTAAAAAACTATAAGAATCATTCAAATAAAGGTACGATCCGGTTAGAGAAACAATGACCGGATCGTATATGGCCACTCTCGGGCAGATATCACAGACAATGCAGGATTTGGGTGCAACCCGCATCCTGCTCAAGCCGCTTTCCAATAATGATAACTCCAAACAGCAGATCTATTTTGGGGGTAATTTTGAGGTCCTCCAGGATTTTCCGTTGGGTGAGATCCGCGCAGATGGAGAATCCAGTAAGGGGCCGATATTCAAGGCGCCTCTCAGACTGTTCTGGATCACACCGGAAGGTAAAACTGAAGAAGCCGCAGGTTCCCAGATTATTCTCTATCCCAAATATCCGGAAATAAGACTTTCCGGATTCCTCCGTGGCTGCTCGCTTGCACCGGGCAAGATCATGAAACCGCCAACAGCAGAAAAACGTGAACTGTATGCCAGCCGGAAACGGGGCATGATACTGGGACTGACTGAAGATAAGGTCTTTGCCTATACAGGGTCATGGGATGAAGAAATTTCCCAGGAGATCCAGAAATATTCAGAACAGAATCAGGACAGACAGGTACTGTCAGTTTTCTATGAATACTACTCCAGCCTTGCGGACAGTCAGGATCTGCTGATCGGAAAACTCAAGGATATCTACATCAAGGGACCAATAAGATCCAGAAGACTGGACAAAGATGGTACTGTTATCCCCTATGAGGCACCGAATGGAGCCGGTTTTACCCTTGAATGCGAATTTGGCATCATTCCGAACGGAAACGCCTGTCCGGATTTCCTCGACTGGGAGCTGAAAACAAGATCAAAAAGCAGTACGACCCTGATGACTCCTGAACCGGATATCGGACTCTATCGTGACAGCTATGCAAATTTCATGAATACCCATGCAAACCGCAGGCAACCGGAAAAACTCTACTTTACGGCCAAACACCAGACTGGAATCCGAAATCCGGAAACCCATCTGACTCTTTTCATTGAAGGATATGATCTGGAGAAAAAGAAAATTACCTTGAGCGAGGGTGGCTATTTTTTGAAAAATGACAATGGAGAAATTGCAGCTGGATGGACATTCAGCAAACTGCTAAATCACTGGAAAAACAAACATACGAAAACATGCTATGTCTCATATACTAACTTAAAACTTGAAGGATCTACCTATTACCAGTTTGGCCCAAAGGTGTCGCTGGCTAAAGGAGCGAGTATTGAAAAATTTCTGGATGCCCTGTCTACAGGAATAGTGGTTCATGATCCAGGATGTAAATATGCACTGGATGCGAATACAGGTAAATGGAAACAGAAAAAACGCAATCAGTTCAGGGTGTCAGCATCCAATTCAGCTTGTCTATATGATGAATACGAGGAGCTTAATCTGTCATCAGATGAATAAGTATTGCTAAAGTATGGCTGTATTACTTCAAAAATCGTCTGTCTCTTGGAGAGTCACGTATTTCAAGAAACTGTTCATCACTTGAAAGCCAGTCAGCAATTGCACTGACTACTTTTTCAGGATCTTTTTTGGCTCCCCGAATACTGCATTCCCAGACAATGCAGACTCGCCAGTAACTGGCGAGCAGGAAATCTATAGCTCTGGCATCATTCGCCTGATTACGACAGATCTTTTCCTGCCAGAATTCAGTCCGCGTTGCCGGTAACCTGAAAAGATTACAATTCTGATGACCATGCCAGAAACAGCCATGGATGAAAATCACTGACCTGTATTTTGGCAAAACGATATCCGGCTTTCCTGGAAGATCTTTTACATGAAGACGATACCGAAATCCTTTTTTATGAAGCAGATGCCTGACTATCAATTCAGGTTTTGTATTGCTGCCTTTAATTCCTGCCATCATACGGCTACGTGTAGAAGGATCAACAATATCTACCACCAGTCTCTCCTATTCTATAGGACTTAACAGAATTGAACTTCATCAGTATTATGTATGTTGCATCTTTTTCATATCATTATAGTATTCGTATCTAACTGAAATTTAATATAAAATATCTTGTACGTAATTCCTTTCTTAAATATTTACGACCGCTAATCTTCTTCTAAAGATGCCAGTGTCTCTTGATAGTTTTTATCGGTTGCCATTATACGCAACTCTAAATACTCATCCTCGTCAATCCAACCAATTTCTTTTGCAGCTAAAGCGAATCCACTTAAGTGAATACGTTGAAAATGTTCATATTCTTTTTTATGCTCATTACGGATGTGAGCAAAGTTTTTAATTTCATTTATATATCCTAGTTTTTCCATAAATTTAGCTAAAAACTCATCTCTTGTTTTCATAAAAAACCCTTTACTTAAAAAAATAAAACAGCGCTCTGAAATAGATAAACTTGCAACAAATTTTGCTACTAAATTTTCTGTAGATCGAAACTATGCACCTTTAAATCTTCATATAAATTCCAAGCTATACAGACCAAGGTATAACCGCTCTTTGTTAGTCCTAGATTACTTGCAATTTGCATAGGCTTTATTTTAAACATCTCAAAGAAATCGCCATATTTGAGTATTTGTAAAACAAGCGTTCTACCATAACTATTTTTTGGTGCATACTTTAATTGAGTTTGAATCATGGCATACACTTTTGCTTCATAAAGCATTAATTACTCTCAAGATCAGAAAACTAATGGAGGTTTATAGCACTTACAAAAAAATCAATCAAGATATTGATTTTAAACATTTTATTATTAAATAAACATTTATTTTAGTTTTTATAAATATTAAAAAATTATTAATATTTAAGTAATGAAATTAATAATTTTAAATTTTATTAATATGCTTAATCCTGATTAATTTTACGCTTTTTAATTTTGAAAGTTCTTCGTCCCTCAAATCGGTGAGCAAGGTCAGGGTTCCGGCCTTCCAAGCGTTTAATCACGATTGGTACGGCATTCGACGTTTTCCTCACTAAACTATCATTTTCGACATACAATATTGTTCCACTCTGAGCTGCTGCAATAAAGCACTCTCGAAGTACATTTGCGGCTTTGGCAGCAATACCTGATTCATTGTCATCTTCATCAATTAGATCTACTGTTGACATAGTACCGCACTCCCAATTAGCTGATATATGAATCATATTACAAGTCGGGTAGACAGGATAAAGAACTAGAGACCTTTCTACATATAATGCTCTAATCGACACACACAATAGCTTCTTTTCAAACCAAGGTAGTTATTATGTGTGATCTTAATTTTATATTTAATTTCAGTATATTAAAAGAATTGAGTTTTTTAGTTTTGATAATTTTTTATAAAGTACAGGATCATATAACAGAATTTTTTTTTCCTTTTTTAACCCTGAATATTTAGAATCGGTAAAAGTTTCTTCCCTCAAAAATTTAATTGTCCAGAGCGCAAAATGAATCCTATAACTTTTCAGAAATTAGAAAAAATGAATAAATACTGCAAGGCTTGCGTTAAAGCTTATGCAGTTTTGACTTTGTTGAGTCTGGTGACTTTTTTCATCTATTTTTTTAATCATTTCACCTTAGACGTTCTCTTTACAGACCCGAATGCCCTATTTCCGGCAATCAAAATAGAAGCGTTAGCACTGGGGATCATGCACATTGTCTATTCTTTCTTTTTCAAATATATCGATAAGCAACTGCAAATTTATGGCTTAGATTCCAATCATCTGGATGAATACATCCAGAGGAATCAGGGACTTTTTCAAAAGTATTAAGGGATATGTTATCCAGTAGAGTTCATCTCTTGTAATGTCTCAAAAACAAGTCTCTCAATGCCGGAACGTGCTTTATCTGGGTCCGGATCTAGCCAGGATAAAGATGGAAATTCAGCACAAAGGCCAACAAATTCTTCATCCTCAATGGACCAGTTCACGTTAAATGAGTAACAAGCTTCAATCTTAAAATCAAATAAAGCTTTCATATATTTTGCAGCGTTTTTGGCCTCTGCTCTCAAATCGTCAATTTCTTGCCGGGTCAGATAATAATCGTCAGGATATTTCGGCATCGTTCACCTTTTTTAAGGACTACAGTAAATACTTTTGGATTAGCTGATTCGTGGCATCTCCTGTCACCTTATCTTTACTTAAATTAAGGTTGGCATCCTCTCGAAGCCTACGTAAAACACTATATTGCAAAAAGTCATCTGCATAGTTGGTGAGTCGTGATAAATAATCAAGCTCCAGAGGAACATAGTAGTCCACCTTCCTAAAGTCCTTCCCTGTTTTTTTATAGTGGTAGCTCACTACTTCAGTCAGCAATCGCCCCATTTGATGTCGATTACCCTTAAAAACGGTATAAAATCTGAGACGTTTATAGAACGTCTCAAGCATAGACATACCCATGGTTTTATCAGGGTTTGAGATCAAAACATTCATAATCTCAATGTATTTCTTTTTAAATATTTGCAGCGTTGGCTCATCATATCGCCAAGTCCAGGTGTAATTTTTAGCACTCTTTTCAGTCGGGGCATATTTTTTTGATTTTTTGCTGGAATGAGATAAGCGTACTAGCTCTATATGGCCTTTATCAACGACTATCTTTAAGTAAGGTTTATGCAACACAAACTTAAATTTTTCATGGTCTTGATAATAGTTTTGGATAAGCTGTATTTCCTCCTGCTCTAGCGCTTTATTCCAGTCCAGTACAGCTTCTGAAATTCGCTGGTTGACAATTTTTTTCAGGGCAATTTCACTCTTGGACTGATTATAGTCATGGCTTTTTGGCGTAGTAATCAATAACCAAAAATCAAAAATATTGACCCCTTCAATGGAGGGTCTTTTTTGAATAATAAGATCAGCTATCGGTTCTTTTTTTGTATTTAAACGATAAGTCCGTTGCCTTGCAGTTAAATGAAGCGAGTATTTATCAGTCAGTTTTTTCAACAATTTTTGGATGCTATCGAAAAATAAAGTCTTATCACTTTCAACAGAAAAATGGCTATAGAAATATGCACCATTCGAAACTTTGTCTGCAATTTTTTGTGCTGTATATCGACTATTCGGGCTGTAACTAATCATTTTATTGTCACTAAGCAATATTTAATATGTGTCATTAAGCAATATTCTATATTTCACATTGTCATTAAGCAATATTAAAAATTAATGAAATCCTTATACCATAAGGCTTAACGTGGCTTCGCCACGAAAACCAATGCCAAAGGCATTGGTCAGGCTTTATTGACACAATTTGTCATCGTGCAATAAAGCGGTTCCTAGGTGACGAAATTTACACCCCTTTTTATTTAGTTTATAGTCGGGATATTCATTGACTGAAAGCAGTCTGACCAACTGCCTGACCATTTCGCTTTTAGCGTTTTGAGCAGGCATCAGCCTGCTTAAAGCCATGTTTTTTTAGATAGCGCACAGTCGCGGATTAGCCATCCATACGACTGACCGATTGAGCGTACTACCTTGGAAGCAGGGTTCGGTACGATCTGATGGGCGCTAAGAAGTTGAGATACTTCTTTTCGATCCAATCAGCTTGTTTACAAGCGGTTGGGCGACAAGGACACGGGCGCCTATAAGCAATAGAAATATTGTGAAGTGGTTGTCTGGTGAGAAATCGCCAGGCTAGAGAAGTGCAGATCAATCTGCATGACTTGAACCCCTGTTTCAGCAGAACTCGGGAGGTCGGGACAAGGATGTTGTCAGTACCGTTAATACCGATCTTGTGTGTGCATGATGCGCACTAGACTTTCTAGTGAGAAATGCAGCTCAAGAGCACATCTGTGGGCGTTTGAGGTAACAGCAATGTTACAGGCTGTTGAGGAGAAATCTGGATACAGCGGCACCATCTGGTGAGATTATTTCAAGCTCAATGGGTCAACGGATAGCTTAAGCAGAATACATCGGCAAGCATAGCTGAGATACGTGCAGATTAAGAGCCTTACCCTTGCGATTTTATCATTATAGCCATATCCCCATGTTTTTAAGGAACCGCGTTGGGGGGAAAAAAACACCGAGAGGTTGGAAGTGCTATTTTGATAATAGAGGATAGGCGGTCTGATCAAGACTGTTGGAAATAACTTGGGAATCTCCATGCCGTTGACATTGAATTGTCATGGCAGGTGTGGAGAGGGAGAGATGATGAGTAGGGCGTATAAGCTATTTTAAATAGTGAAATCGTTGCAGTTATTAGTTTTAAACTGCTGAAAGGCAATAGGCGAACTCAATCCTGATATGGCTATCAGGATTGGTAAAGGGAGTCTAAATATTTGTGTCGTGATTTGATGCAGATTTGTTTCCGAAAGTTGGAGTCGGTTTTATGTGTTATCTAAAAAAGCGAGAACTTAGCTAAAATGGTTTGGTCACCATTGTGTTTCAATTGTTCGGGATTGGTCTCTCGAACAAAATTGGGACTATGCAAATTTCAGTGAATAGAATTGGCTATATTCAGATTAGTCTTAAGATGAATTATAACAATTCGCAGAGTCTAATTAACTCTTTAAACTGTGAGCAATTGAGAGTGTTTCTACTCCCAATTTTACCAATATGTTGATATTCAGCATATTGTGGTGTTGGTTGCAAATCGATTAATTTTTTACTTCATTGAAAGAAATAATATCGATAAAAACTTAGTTATTAATAATTTTTTATTAATCGCTACTAGCTGTTTTTTTTAGCGGTGACGTTACGAAGCAGTACAGTTGTTTGACTAGCGGAATAGTGTTTTAGCGGAGATGTATTTTTTTCTGGATTTTTCATCTAGCGGTCCACATGTGACTAAGCGAAGATGATGGAAAATAAGAATTGAATACTAGCGAACCTATACTTAGCGGAGATGGAGAGCAACTTGCTTTGTAACTAGCGGAAAAATGGTATTAGAAAGTCGTAGTTGTGGAACTAAAACACAGCCGAAGTTTGTATCAAACTTAGTCGTGATAACAGTTGGAGGTAGCTGTTGGAACGGTTTGAAAGTCGCTTCCTTTGCCTGGCAAAGAAAATGTCTCAAGTTGATAACTGTGAAAACGTACCAATACGTTCTATTGGCGTTAGGCGGTAACGTGAAACTCCAATACGAGCCCTGTTCCAAGTTTATTGGACAGGGCTTTCCTATTTTGCGCTGATTTGCGTTTTAAGACACTTTACGACTCAGACAAGGAAGACCCTAGGCCATAACTTAAAAAATCAAACCTGATGCATACTACAAGCAAAATTCACGATATTCATTTGAAGAAAAGATCAATTATTTGCTCTTCATCTGTTTTTTGATCTCTTGCTTTCATCTGCTTCTCATTAACTCGCCAAAGTTGTAACTCGCGATTAAGTTCCTTTTGGCTAATGCTCTCACTCTCTCAAGATCCCCACAGCCGTCGCTTCGCTTTGGGCTGATGGTGAACGTTGAGAGAGTTTCGGCAATACTCACCCTAAGGGCATGATTTTAAGAAAAATCAATATCCCTTAAGTATTGCCGAATAACCTGATTGGGCTGACGGAGCCACGCATCGGTCGTATCCGCACATAGTTTTGCTGACTATGCAGACAAGGACTCAAAGTCTTGCACTTCGCTCCACGCGCTCCCTGTCGCTACACGGCTGTATCTCTGCGAGGGTTTCCCCAACATACAACTTAACAGTCCGATGTAACTACTCCCAACGCTCCGCCTATGTGAAGTTCCCCTGTAAGCGGTTTAGCCTTTCGACTATCGCTACAATACGCCAGTGACACTTATTCCTACCACACGTACTGCATGCCGACCGTAAAACGGACACACAGAAGCGGGCAAAGCTCGATCTAGGATACTTATTTGATGAAAAAAACACTTAACTAACGAAGACTTTTCAATTTGGGCTTGATATTACTGCACATAACAGTGAAAATAGTGTTCTGGTACAAAAGCCTTTGGGTGAAATCATAACGGTCGCCAAACCTTATGATCTTCGTTACTTGATGTTTGCCCATCAAATAACTGCGTGCCAACGAATTTAAAGCCCTGCGAGACAATTGTCAAGCAGGGCTTTTTCGTTTTTTAGCTATAAAAAAATATTAAATATTATATAGTTGAAATGAGTATTCTAAATCTGCGGTATATTGTATAAATCAAATATATAGGTCAGTTTTGACATAAAATATATGCTAATGCTTATATTATTTTCTCTTAAAGATAATAATAGGACTTGAAAATTAAATGGCTAAACTCTCACTGAGCGAAGTATCCAAACAGTTTAATGTCGATCGATCGACTATCTACAGAGCTGTACGTAATGGACGCTTGTCACGTTCCAGTGATGGCCAATTTGATATTGCCGAAGTTATTCGATGCTTTGGTGAACCACAACAGATATCACAGCCTGCTAAGGAAGCTCCTAAGCAAAGCAGTGATACTGCTACACAAAAACTCATTACACATTTAGAAAACGAAGTCAAAAAATACCAAGAACGTGAAGAACGTTTGATGCAACAAATTGACCGTATGCAGACCCTGATTGAATTAAAAAGTGTGGCACCTGCCACAGTAGTGCCACACCCTGACGCTACAGCATGCGATAGTAAAATGCCACAGCATGCAACAACAGATCAAGATATTGAAAATAAAGAAAATTTAAATAAGGATGTGGCAGCAAGTGTGGCAATACCACAACAATATGCCACAGCACGCGACAGCCAAACGCCACAGCGTGCCACGTTGCAAAATATGACAGTACCACAACCTAAAAACCGAGGTTTATTTGGACGCGTATTGAATGCTGTATTCAATGAAGATTAAGCGTTCTATACTTTAAAAATCATCTGATGTCTTTTTTCTTGATCTTCACTGTACCTTGCTTCGGCAGACGCTTAGAAATTTCTAAGTTACGATACAGTTGTTTAATCATTACAGGCTCACTATTCGGAGCCTTACACACTACGGTATCGTTTGTGACATAGACCACAGGTCCATTACTAGCTTTTGCAATAAAGGTCTCCGTGAGCACCCGACCTGCCTCTTTAGCAATAATGCGCTCCTCCTCATCCATCTTATTTATCTCATCCATATCTCAACCTACTTAATAATCAAGTTCTATTATTCTTACTATTTAACTTAAATATGAACCTTTTTGTTAAATTGAATTGTTCACCTGGGCTTATTAAACCCGTGGAACATTGCTCACTTATTGAGCGTGGAACATGAAAAATCATAAAAAAAGCCCACCTTGGGGAAGATGAGCTATCAACTAGAAACTACAGCATTGATTTCTAAAGATAATTATAACGCATTTCGTATAAGGTGTATTATGTTAATTTTAGATTTACTAAAACTATTTTTTGAGAACTAGGCTGTTATGGGAACTGTAAAGCTCAAATCTTCTGATGAAGTTTTTCAATTAAAAATTAGTCTGC